>JASBTR010000182.1 GCA_030148325.1 Gammaproteobacteria bacterium | reverse complement strand
GTGACGCAGGCGGTTTTCATGCGCGGGTGGTTCAGCATGAGCTCGATCACCTGGATGGCATTCTTTACCCGCAACGTATTCGGGACCTGCGTAACTTTGGTTTTGAGTCAGTGCTGTTCCCTGAAAACGAATAATTCCCTATTAAATGCAGGTTATATTTGTATTTATATTCATCTCGTTACCCGCCAATGAGACGATACTGAATTAGCTTTTTTATGGCATAATTAGCACCTTATTGTATTTGTTTGATGCGTGATGAGGTAGAAAGTATCGTGAAAGTAGTACGCTGGATTTTAGGCAATTTGATCCTGTTTTTTAACTGGTTGTTTACTCCCCGTAGCATTCAGCGCGGCCCCGAAGATCAGAAGCAGGTTGAGCAACAGACGCAGGCGCTGAAACTGTATGAATATAAGGCCTGTCCCTTTTGCGTTAAAGTCAGGCGCGTGATGAAGCGGCTTAATTTGCCAATTGAAACCCGTGATGCGAAACGACAGCTTAACTGGCGTGATGAGCTTGAACATGAAGGTGGGGCTGTACAGGTGCCCTGTTTGCGTATTACAGAAGATGATGGCACAACAAAATGGATGTATGAATCATCCAGCATTATCAAATATCTTGAACAGCGTTTTTCGGCCTGCTCTTCGACAACATAGTAATGAATGACGTTTATTCGCTGATAAAAATCATTCATGTTTTGACGGTTGGTTTTACCGGCATTTATTTTATTATTCGTGGGCTCGCGCAATTCAACCACTATCAATGGTTCAGAAAACGCTGGGCGCGAAAAGTTTCGCAATACAATGATACGGTACTGTTATTCAGCGGTATTGGCATGGCGGCGATGATAGGACAGTATCCTTTTGTCAACAGCTGGTTGACTGTAAAACTTTCATTATTATTGCTGTATATAATATTAGGGATGCTGGCGTTCCACTGGTTGCGCAGCCAGAAGCAGAAAATGATAGCCTGGTTAGCGGCATTACTGGTTTACAGCTATATCATCGGGATTGCGCTTAATAAAAATCCGGCCTGGATAGAAGCGGTTTTGTCATAAATTATTTTGTCTGGCCTTGCCCCCTGAAGGTTTAGATAATCGTTGTTAGGGAAGAAAGAATAATGGAAAAAAAAGATAATATTCCACTCTGGGTTTTTCTGGCTTTTATGAGTATCGAGACTCGCAGGGGTGCGCTTATTCTAATTCGGGTTTGCGTGGTCTGCAGTTTCCTGTTTATCCCGCTGACATGGTATCCATGGTATGAATGGGTTGACTGGAGCTGGACGGGAATGATGGCGGCTGTCACCACCTGGTACTGGCTGGCGCTGAAATGGTGCGACCGAAACGCCGCCTGGGAATAATCCTTATATTCAGTTATTTTATTAAACGCAAAGAACGCTGAGGCGCAAAGACGCAGAGTTTGCATATGGTTATTATGCTATGGCTTGCATAAATACTTTGCGTCTCTGCGACTTTGTGTCCTCTGCGTTACATAACTTGCCCTTGCTGATACCTTGATTAACAGGCTACTGGTCGCGTTCCAGCAATTTCTTTTCCCAGTTCAGCGATGAGCGCACAATCGCTTCCAGATCATCATAACGGGGTGTCCAGTTAAAGAGTCTGCGGATTTTATCCGTGTTGGCTACCAGGCTGGGCGGATCACCAGCACGTCGATCTTCTTCAATTATTTTCAATGGTTTTCCATTGACCTTTTCGACCATGTCCAACACTTCCCGGACACTGTAACCATGACTGTAGCCGCAGTTGACAACGGTGGATTCATTCCCCCTGCGCAGATAATCGAGCGCCTTAAGGTGGGCATCAGCCAGATCTTCCACATGGATATAGTCACGAATACCGGTGCCATCCGCAGTGGGATAGTCGGTGCCAAAAATATAGATCTGATCACGTTTACCCACGGCGACTTCACAGGCAACTTTAATCAATAAAGTCGCATTAGGTGTGCACTGGCCAATGCGCGTATCGGGATCGGAACCGGCAACATTGAAATAACGCAAAGCGACATGCCTGAGATCGCTGGCCGCAGAAAGATCGCGCAGCATCCATTCGGTCATCAGTTTTGAGGTGCCGTAGGCATTGATAGGCGCCAGGGTTGTTTCCTCTTTTGCCAGCCCGTCATCTGGTAGACCATAGACAGCAGCGGTAGAGGAAAAAATAAAATTCTTTACGCCGTGATTCTGACAGCATTCAAGTAGATTGCGGCTGTTGCAGGTATTGTTACCGTAATATTTTAACGGATTGGAAACCGATTCCGGGACGATGGTGTGGGCAGCGAAATGCAATACCGTATCGACGTCATAGTCTTTCAGGATGCGGCTGACCAGCTCTCGATCGCCGGTATCGCCTTTGATCAAATCGCCGTAAAGTACAGCATCAGCAAAACCGGTGGACAGATTGTCCAGTATGACCACACGTTCACCGGCCTCACCCAGCTGCCGCACCACATGACTGCCTATGTACCCGGCACCGCCGGTAACCAGTACGCCTTTTTCCGACATCAATTTCCCCTGATATTTTTAAACACCTGGTCATGCAAGTGCATGAATTAAATTATCATCTGTATTCATCCAGACACGGTGTATTTCAGGGTGTTATAATACATGAATTTTACAACAGAAATAGTATGCAAAAATGCATAGCGTGCATGCGAGTGCGTCTTAACTATAAGGAATATATGTATGACCCAGTATGATGTATTTAATGGTGATGCCGATGGTATTTGTGCATTACAGCAATTGCGTCTAAAAAAACCACTGGACAGTATTCTGATCACTGGTGTAAAGCGAGATATTAAGTTGCTTGCCAGGGTTGAAGCGCAAAAGGGTGATCGCGTTACCGTGCTTGATATTTCGCTAGATAAAAATCGGGATGAACTGCTGCGGCTACTGACGCAGGGTGCAAAGGTCGAGTATTTTGACCATCACTTTGCCGGTGATATTCCGCAACATGACGCCCTTGAAACACATATTGATACGGCGTCTACGGCCTGCACCAGCCTGCTGGTCAACAATTACCTGCAAAACAGCCATTCTGCCTGGGCAGTAACCGGGGCTTACGGTGACAATCTGTATGAGTGTGCGGACAGACTGGCGCGGGAAACCGGCGTCTGTGTCGAAGAGTCCGAAGCGCTGAAAGAGCTGGGTACTTATCTCAACTATAACGGCTATGGCAGCACACTGGAAGATTTGTATTTTGCGCCTGACGAACTGTACCGGCGGTTGAAACCCTATGCTTCCCCGCTGGACTTTATTGCCGATGACGAGGCCTTTGTGATCCTGAAAAACGGTTATGCCGAGGACATGGCGCAGGGGCGGGGGGTCAAACCGGAAATTCAGACCGATCGGTATTCATTGGTGTTGTTGCCCGATGCCCCGTGGGCGCGGCGTGTGAGTGGCGTACTGGCCAATGAAATGGCGCGCAGCGCGCCTGACCGCGCCCATGCACTGGTTAACACCATGGCCGACGGCAGTCTTCGCGTCAGCGTGCGTGCGCCACTGAATAACCGTAGAGGTGCTGATGTGCTGTGTATGGCCTTTTCTACCGGTGGAGGTCGTCAGGCTGCGGCTGGCATCAACAATCTGCCACAGACTCAATACGATGCCTTTGTTGAAAAATTCAGCGCTGCGTTTGGCGGCTAACGCATTCTAAACGGCGAATAAATTCGGATATTAATTTGCGTCCATTTGTCTTTTTTGCGGATAATACCGCCAATCCTGTTTTCCCCGCAGATCGAGGTTGCATGTGAAATTTCTGCCTATTTTTATGAATGTTGAAGGCCAGTCCTGCCTGGTAGTGGGCGGCGGACAAGTGGCTTCTCGCAAGGTCTTTATGCTGCAACGGGCCAATGCAAGGGTTACAGTGATCTCGCCCGAGCTGTGCTCCGAACTGCAAAGCCATGCTGAGGCGGGGGAGATTGAATATCTTGCGCGTGAATTTCAGCCGAATGATGTTAACGGCCGGGTAGTGATCATCGCCGCGACCAACAATCGTGATGTGAACAGGCTGGTTTCGGAATCGGCCAGCGAGAAGGGGATCCCCGTTAATGTTGTCGATGATCCCGAGCTGTGTCGCTTCATTACCCCCTCGATTATTGATCGATCACCGGTACAGATCGCTATTTCCACCGGCGGTGCTTCACCGGTTTTAGCGCGGCTGCTGCGCGCGCGTCTGGAAACCTATATTCCTGCTGCCTACGGTCGCCTGGCCATGCTGGTGGAAAGTTTTCGTGACCGGGTCAAACAGCGTTTTTCCAGCAGTAATGAAATTCGTCGTTTCTGGGAAGTTATTCTTGCCGGACCGGTGGCGGACAAACTGGTTGCAGGCAAGGACAGTGAAGCGCGCGAGTTGCTGGAACAGGCGGTAGAAGGCGGCGAAGCGCCGGATATGCAGGGTGAGGTTTTTCTGGTGGGCGCCGGTCCGGGTGATCCGGAACTGCTGACTTTCAGGGCGCTGCGCCTGATGCAGCAGGCCGATGTGGTTGTGTATGATAGGCTGGTTTCACAGGGGATCATGGATCTGGTGCGCCGTGATGCCGAGTTTATCTATGCCGGTAAGGAACGGGATAAACACACGATTCCACAGGAGAGTATCAACTCCCTGCTGGTGCGTCTGGCTAAGCAGGGTAAGAAGGTCTTGCGCCTGAAAGGTGGTGATCCCTTTATCTTTGGTCGTGGCGGTGAAGAAATTGAAACCCTGATGGAAGAGGGCGTACCGTTTCAGGTAGTGCCTGGCATCACCGCGGCGGCGGGGTGTGCCTCCTATGCCGGAATTCCATTAACACACCGTGATTATGTGCAGTCCTGCATGTTCGTTACCGGTCACCTCAAGGATGGCAGCAGTGATCTCAACTGGAAGGCTATTTCCCACCCCAACCAGACCATTGTGTTTTATATGGGCCTGCATAGCATCGGCAACCTGTGTAATAAACTAATCGAACATGGTATGTCGGAAAGTATGCCGGCAGCGCTGGTGGAAAAAGGCACCAGTCCGAATCAGCGTGTACACATCGGTACATTGAAAACCCTGCCACAACTGGTGCAGGAGAAAAAGGTCAAGCCACCCACTCTGATCATTGTTGGTGAAGTGGTAAAATTGCATGAGAAACTTAACTGGTACCGGCCCTGAATGAAAGTGCACGGGTTTTTGATGGGTTTCACTTCGTTCTACCCATCCTACGGTGTGTAATATTAAAAAGAACAGGATGGGTAGAACGAAGTGAAACCCATCGAGCGTTTATCAGCTCAAGCGCTTTTAAACCTTGCAAGAATTTCAACCAGGGGAACCGGCATTTCAATCGCACTGCCCTGAATATAGTCAACCTTGAATTTTTCCAGGGCCTGCCGGGTTTCTTCTGACTCAACAAACTCGGCAATTATTTTTAGATTTAGTGCCCGTGCGATACGAATAATTGCATCGACAATCGACTGGTTGACCTCGTTGGTTTCAATATTGCTAACGAAATACCCATCAATTTTCAGGTAATCGACTGGCAGTTCCTTGAGATAACGGAAGGAACTGAGACCGCTGCCAAAATCATCCAGCGCAAAAGCACAGCCAAGCTTCTGTAAATGCTTCATCAGATTAATTGCGGCCTCATAGTTATGAATGGCAGCGGTTTCGGTGATTTCAAAGGTGATTAAATTTGGGCTGATTTGACTTGATTCAAACAGATTGACAATAAAATCAAGGAAGCCATCGCTACACAGAGATTGTCCTGATATGTTGATGTTAAAAATATATTTTTCATCCTTAAACGTATCGATGCCATTCTTTTCGAGCGATGTTATAAATGATTTTATAACCCAGCGATCGATTTCAGGCATCAAACTGTAATGTTCAGCTGTTGACAGAAAATCGGCCGGCCGCATAAGTTTGCCATTATCCTTGAGACGCAGCAGGACTTCATATTTGAGGTTTCCGGAACTGGTATTAGTCGGCGCAATGGTCTGACCATAAAGTTCAAAGCTGTCCTTGTCCAGGGCCTGATTAATTTTCTGCAAACAACGTATCTCATCATGGCGCTTGAGAAAGTCATGATCTGTGGCCTGGTAAACATGCACCCTGTTTTTGCCATTATCCTTGGCAATATAACAGGCGGTATCAGCATTAATCATTATTTCTGCGGGCGGGCAATCAGGGGATACAATCGGCACCAGGCCAACACTCACGCCTATATCAAAAACGTGCTGTTCCCATTTGCATTGATACTGTTTAATGGTGTTTTTAATATTTTCAGCAATGAGTACAGCCTGCTTTATCGGACAGTTGACAAGGATAATCCCGAATTCATCGCCACCGAGTCGGGCAATTAGATCATTATGTCGGACCTGGGAATGAAGAAGTCGGGATATTTCTTTCAGCAGGGCATCTCCGGCAACATGGCCACAGGTATCATTGACAACCTTGAACTGGTCGAGATCAAGAAAACAAAGCGCGTGTTCATGGATCTTGAAATTCGAATTGGTAATTAGTTCGTCCAGCCTGCGTTCAAATTCGCGCCGATTTCTGAGGCCGGTAAGTTCATCATGTGTCGCCTGATAAGTAAGCTGATCCGATATTCGCTGAATATGTGTGAAATCATGAAAGATCAGAACCATGCCGACAATTTTCCCACTGCGCGTGCGCAGCGGGGTGGCATTGTCTCGTATAATAAATTCTGCGCCATTAGCGCTGATTAGAATCAGGGGATCGTCATGTCGTACCGATTCACCTTTTTCCAGGCAGGTTGATAAAGGGTAGTTAATGTTTTCCGATTTTGAATCGCTGTTGATGTGGAAAATCTCATGTAGATGCATTCCCGCTGTTTTTGAAATATGGTTAACGTGGAAAATATCATGTAGATGCTTGCCCATCGCATAATCTATATTTACGCCAAGAAGATTTTCTGCCGCAGAATTCAGGTAGGAAATATAGCCGTTGATATCAGTTGTTATGACGCCTTCACCAATGGCTTCAAGCGTGATCTGTGCTTTTGATTTTTCAATAAAGAGGGTCTCATCTGCACGCTCTTTTTCCCTGATTTTGGCGATTTCTAATGAGGCTGACATATTATTAATGCCGTTTTCAAGAACGGCGATTTCGCCACCCGCGCCGGTATAGATTCTTTCCCCCAATATGCCGTCACGTATGCGATGAATACCTTTTGTCAGCAGGGCAATAGGAGAAATAACAGTCCTGGAGAAATATAGCGCCATGATAATAGTCAGGAGCAGGGAAACAAGAGTAATAAATAATCCGTTATGAATAATTTCTCTCTGAGCCTTGCTTATTCCGTCACGGGAAATTTCGACAACCAGAACCCCAATTACTTCATGAGTAGAATCTGTTGCTGGTTCATCATAACTGTTAATCTCATCGAGACCGATTTCTGAACGATATATGTTGGTAGAAAAAAACATGCCTGGCGACAGGTTTTCTGTCGATTTATTACGGGTATTTTCGGAACGGTTCTGGCGTACAAGAATATGCTGATTAGAATCCATTATTGTAACGGAATCTATTTCCGGTATGGACAGCGTATTTTTGCTGATAGCCTCAAGATATTTATGATTGCCGGATAAAATACCGTATTCCAGCGCCGGTGCAAGATATTTTGAAATGGTTTGCCCTTTTTCGTTTAATGCAACTTCAGTATCTTTCAGTCTTTCATGAACGAATGTGACAGAAAGCAGACATGCTGTTATAAACATGGGAAGAATCGTAATCAGCAAAACCTTTGATTTTATACTCAGGTTATTCATATGATTTTCTCACTGGCTATCCAGTATTGAATCGTCAAGGTTAATTACATCACGCAGGGAGCGCATTACTGCAGGATTGAGCTCGACCCTGAATGTCTCCGGGTATTCCGGTAGAGGCAGTTTCCTGTCTGGAGACAGTGTTGCCCGTATTAGCATCATGCCTGTCTGCCTGGCGATCTGCGTGGGAGTAGAATAGATGCTGAACAGAGCACCGGCACGCACAAAACCGTGCGAATAGGCAATAAACGGAATTTTATGTTGATAGGTGTTAATCAGGATTCCTTTGGCAGTTCTTCGGTTATAAATATCTGGATCAGGAATGGCCAGCAGGGCGTCAGTTGTTTTACTCAGGCTGTCCGTTAGCATGATAATGTTGTCGTTTTTTTTCGCCTGTTTGATTCTGACATCGATTTTATATTTCTTTCCTGCCTGATTGATGCTGTCTCGTAAAGCTGCCGAAGTAGAACCCAGAATTATCCCTAAACGTTGAATGTCAGGGAGTCCTTTTTTAATAATGGAAAACTGCCTGTTGACAGGTTGTTCCAGATAGACAGCACTACAACGACCTTCTGTTTTGCAATAATGATTTTTCTGTATGCTATGCCGGTAGCTGGAAGCGGGTATCAGTGAAAATATAATGGGCGTTGAAGTATCTGTTTTTACGGCTTCTCGCGCGGCAAGAGTGCCGACAGCAATAACGAAGTCAGAATTGATGTCGTTATTATATAATCTGGAAATCGATTCACTTATGTCTGAGTGAAAGATATGAAACCTGATATCCTGTTGTGTTTCTGATTTCAGCGTTGTTTCAAGCTGCCTGTAAAACTGCTGGTAGGGGCGGGTGTTTTTGCTCAATGCAACGATGATGTCGAGACCCTCTTTTGTCTCAGCATAAGCAGGTATAAGCAGGCTGGCGCAAAAGAAAAGCAGCAGCCAGGCTGAGTTAAAGGGATACTGGATTTTGTCGAACTGTGACATCAGGTTATTTGAATTCCAGCTTCAGGGAAATATAACTCCTTCTTTCAGCAACGTTCCTCAGTCGTGTTGTTTCAAATTCGTCAAGCAGATTCTGCACCGTAAAAGCGATTTCAGCGCTGGTGTCTGCAAGCTTGAAGGTTTTGCTGAGGCGGAGATTCACGCGTGTGTTATCTGAGCGCATATCTTCAGTCGCCAGTTGCTTCATTACCGAGTTATAAAAAACATTCAGACTGCCCTGGTAACCTCGAGCAAAGTGCTGGGCGATTTGAAGACTAAAACTATTGTCAGGCGAACTGTTGGCATACTGGGTGGTGTTGCGCACGTCCGTAGACTGAATACGGGCATGGGCGTAACTGAGTTCCAGCCGCAGTTTCTGATTTGGCCTGAAGCTGAATGTAGCCTCTACGCCCCGGGTTTTGACATCATCCATGTTGGCAAAATGATAGGGCAGGTTGCCTTCCGCATCGGCAGCGGCCAGGCTAATCAGGTCGCTGATATATTCACGGTAAAGTTTAAGATCCAGACTGGCCCGGTAGCGAGGGAAGCGGCCGATATAGCCAATTTCATAGGCGCGAATGTGTTCCGGCGCCAGCTTGCTGGCGTCATAAACGATGTTGTTGCCGGCAATTTGAACATCGGTGTATTCTTCGATCAGTCCCGGCGCGCGGATGGCACTGGAAGCAGATATGCGGATGGTGTCGGTATTGGACAGATAGTGGTTTAGTACAGCATGGGAGATAGTTCGGAGCCCGTGATCTGGTAGTCTTCCAACATCGCGCCAAGATTCAGCAGGGTCGTATCGGTGATATTCCAGGCAAGGCGGCCGAACAGTCGGTATATCTTGTTATTGCGTGACGGTGTTGTCTGTCCAAGATAGTAATCGGAAATGACCCTGTCATTGCGCATCCCGGCGCCCCAGGCCATTTTCAGATTGTCCTGCGGCGACAGGTTGTGTTGGAACTCAATGTCATCCCGTTCCGAGCGATGCCCCTGATCGATGAACAGGGGTGTGCCGGCATATTGATAGCGGTTTTGTTTGTCGTGAGTTTGCCGATAATACTGAAATTTAAGATCCTCGTCTGGCGACAGGCTGTGAGTCCAGTCAAGCTGGAATGAACGGGAACTGACGGTGGATGGATGATCAGGAATAGCGCTGTCGAAAACATTGTCTTCCTGGACTTTTGCGTCATTGATAGTGGCATAAAACACCAGCGTATCATTAAGGCTGGCCTGATAATCGGCACGGGCATTCATTTTCCGAATCTGGTAGCTGTCATAACGTTTGATGAAGCCATCATTTTGCCGGTAGGCTGTGGTGAGTTTGACGTCCAGATTTTCTGTACCACCGCCCAGACGCAGGAAACCTTCTCCCAGATTGTTTTCACCTGAATTAACTTTCATCATCACCCCCCTATCCTGCGAGGCATGGCGGGTGATGATGCTAATCACCCCAAGCAGGGAATTGGGACCATAACTGGCGGCGCTGGGACCACGAATGACCTCGATGCGCTCAATATCTTCTATGGTGATGCCCAGTGAGGTCCACTGCACACCGAGCAGGGATGGGATGTAAACCGAACGGCCGTCAATCAGAACCTGCATGCGCCGGGCAAGATTGTTGTTTAGTAAGCGATAGCTGGCGGCCTGCACATGGCCACTGTCGTAATTTACGACAAAACCGGGTACGTAGCGCAGCAGGTCAACGATTTCGGTAAAACCGGAGGCATCGATCATTTCTCGATCAATTACCGTGGTTGCTACCGGTGCGTCACGCCTGGCCTGCACCAGACGGGTAGCACTTAGTACTATTGGCAGATCCTGTAGAAAATCTTCCTCAGACAGCTCTGCTGCCTGTGCCTGTGATAACGTCCCTGCCAGCAATGTGAGCAGCCCTGCCAGGCTGCACAAATAACTACCACGCTTATACATCTTTTTCCCCGGATATTCTTTTTGAATTTTTGTGCTGTATGAACAGACTCTGTCAGAGGATAGATACTAACAATAAATTTGGAGGTTTGCTGAACAGGGCCTGCTGCAGGGCTCTAAACAGGATTAATTTTTACTGCTAACTATATAGTATATGGAGGGAATAACGACCAAACTTACCAGCGTGGAAAAGCTCAGACCAAAGACGATGACCAACGCCAGTGGCTTCAGCATTTCTGATCCTTCGCCGATGCCCAGCGCCAGTGGCAACATGCCAATGACGGTGGTCAGGGCGGTCATGAGAATGGGCCGCAGGCGCAGGCTGCCGGCCTCAAGGATCGCTTCGCGTAGTGCTGAACCCTGCCGGCGCTGAAGCTCAATTTGTTCGACCAGAATAATGGCATTATTCACCACGATGCCGGCCAGCATGATCAGGCCCAGCCATACGGGCATGGAAACCGGTATCGCCAGCGCGCCGAGACCGAGGGCTACGCCGATCATGGCGAAGGGCACGCCAAGCATGATGATGAGCGGATTGCGTAGTGATTCATACTGCACGGCCATGACTACAAAAACCAGGAACAGGGCCAGCGCCAGCAGCACATAGAACATATTTTTGCCTTCCTGTAGCGACTTGCGGATACCTCCGTCATAAAGCGTGTAGCCTTTTGGCAGCGCCAGCTTCGCCAGACGCGCGTCGATTTCATCCATGACCACATCAATGCTGGCATCGGTATTCAGGGAGGCGCTGATTTCTACGATCCGGCGCTGGTTGTCCCGCTTGATGCGCGCAGGCGAGAGCTGCAGCCGTGTGTTCGCCACTTCACTCAGGCGAATGGTTTGGCCTTCGTTAATGCCAACCAGCAGATTGCCCAGCTGATCCGGGGTGGTAATGGTATTACGTGGCAGGCGTAGACGAATATTGTATTGGCGATCCCCTTCGAGGTAGTCGGAAATAATGCGTCCATCCAGCGCCACCTGCACCGCCTGGCCGATATCTTCGGCGCTGACGCCGAACAGCGCCGCGCGTTCGCGATCCACTTCGATCACCAGTTCTTCACGGCTTTCTTCATAGTTATGCTCGATGTTCCGGATGCCGGGCGTTCCACGCAGGAGACTAACGGCCTCGTCACCGAGGTGGGTCAGGGTATCCAGATCCTCACCCTGAATGCGTATACTGATATCGTCATCTCCGCGGCTCATGCGCATACCACGCACGCCGCGTACGCGCATATAGATTCGGTAGCCCACCAGTTTCATGTCGTTGATGCGTGCCTGCATACGGTTGATCCACGCCTGGTTGCTAAGCTCTCGCTGTGACAGGGGCAACAGTTGCACATCAATACCGCTATGGTTACTGGATTCATAGGTTGATCGGCCAAAGACAAAGCCGCCGGAAGAGGTGAACACGCTGGCGACGTTTTCATCGGCCTGAAACAGTGCTTCCAGGCGGCGCACGGTGCGATCCATGTCATCCAGGCGAGTGCCGGCATCCGCATTGATGCTAATGGAAATCTGTCCTTCGTCCATCGCCGGCAGGAAAATCTGTTTGGCATTCAGGAGACTGTAGCCAGAGCCGAACAGGACAGGCAACAGGGCCAGCAGCAGCCACCAGGGACGACGTAGCAATCTGTCGAGCAGGCGGCGATAGCCAGACTGTAGTTGACCCAGCAAGGCGTTCATGCGCTGCTGTAGTCGGTTTTCCTCTGTACCAGTGCTACTGCGCACCCGCGCCGCCAGCGCGGGAACCAGGGTCAAGGCCACAAACAGGGAGGATAAAATTGCAGCGGAGAGAGTGAAAATGAGTTCATTAAACAGCAATCCGACCAGGCCGCCAATAAACAGGAATGGCAGGATCGCAGCAAGATTGGTGCTGGTCGATGCAAGAATGGCGCTGTTCACTTCTTTTGCAGCATTGACTGCGGCATCGTCCTGACTGTCGATATGTTGATGTCGGGAAATGTTTTCCAGCATAACGATGGTATTGTCCACCAGCATGCCTACCCCCAGCGCCAGTCCACCCAGGGTCATGATATTCAGGGTCAGTCCACCAAAAGCCATGAGCGTGAAAGTAAAGAAAATCGCCAGGGGGATGGCTGAACCAATGATCAGGGTGCGGCGCAGGTTGCCCAGAAATAAATAGACGACCAGCATAGCCAGCAGGGCGCCGCTCATTACCGCCGTGCTGGCGTTGCGCAGGGCGTGGCGGACATAGACAGATTGATCGCTGACCATGTCCAGACCGATGTCCTCAGGAATGAGTTTCTGCGCCTGTAGCCAGTGGATGCGTTCCTGGACTGCGCTGACGACATTCATGGTATTGGCATCGGGTTGTTTCTGGATGGAAAGCTTGACGCCGGGTGTGCCATTCAGGCGAATGCGCAGACGCTCGTCTTCGTGGGAATCCATAACCTGGGCGATATCTTCGAGGTGCAGGCCGGTGATGGAATTCACCTCGTCAGTTGGCAGGGGCAGCCTGGCCAGATCTTCGAGGCTGTCAAAGCGGCCATTGGTGCGGCTGCTCATCTCGCGCTTTGCGAAGTTAAAGCGGCCGCCGGGCAATTCCTGATTTTCAGACTGGATGATGCGGGTCAGATCGCGGAAATCCAGCCCGTAATCCGCCAGCCGATCCTGATCGACGATGAGCTCGATCTCCCGCACCAGGCCGCCGCCGACTTCGGTTGAAGCGACGCCGGGAAGGTTGAGAAACCAGTTGGAAAAGTTATAGTCCACCCAGTCGCGCAGGGCGACGATGTCCCGCTGACTGGCGCTGACAGCCAGTTCCAGCACCGGGATTTGTGAGGGATCGCGTTTGTAGATGGTCACCGGCTCAATGGTGTCGGGGAGAAAGCGTTTGGCACGATCCAGGCGGGTGCTGGCATCCCGCAGCGCCGTATCGATGTCGGTGCCGTAGGGGAAACTGAGATTGACTGAGCTGCGTCCTTCGCTGGAATCGGACTGTACGGAAATCGCGCCCTCGGTGATCGCCAGTTGTTCTTCCAGTTGCCGGGTAATCCTGTCTTCCATAATCAGAGCCGGCACACCGGGATCGGCGACCCGTACTCGGACTTCGGGGTAAATGATATGAGGCAGCAGATCCACGCCGAGACGGTCGAGGGAAAACAGGCCCAGCACCAGCACGCTCAACGCCAGCATGATGACGCTGATCGGGCGTCGAATGGACCAGGCCGCCAGACCGCCGGTTCGGAATTGATCTCGCATACTTAGTCTACCAGGGTAATGGATTTACCGTCACGCAGGCCCTGAAAGCCACGTGTGACAACGCGATCACCGACATGCAGGCCCTCCAGTACTTCGATTTGCTCACCGCTGAGCAGGCCTGTGCGAATGCGCGTCAGGCTGGCCCTGTTCTCGGCATCCACGCGAAATACATATTGCCCCTGGTTATCATGACGCAATGCCGCAAACGGCATCACCAGCCGGGGGCGGGTCGCAATTTTCAGCTTGACCCGACAAAGCTGGCCGGGGCGAGCGCCGTCGATGGACTGTTGCAGATGGACTTCGATTCGGCCCTTGTGAGTACGGGCGTTAATATTTGGATAAATGCGCTGGATCTGTCCGGGCCAGGTCTGGCTGCCGAGGGCATCAATGCGCACCTGTACGTCATCTCCCCTGTTTAGCTGCCCGACGACCAGCTCCGAGACCGACAGTTCAATTTTCAGTTTCTCTGGCGCATACATGCTGAGAATAAGACTGTGCAATGGCGCCACGTCACCGGGTTCAAAATTGCGCTCACTGATGACGCCGTCAAACGGTGCGCGAATCAGGGTATAGCTGAGACGGGTTTCCAGCATGGCTTTTTCCGCTCGCGCCAGTTCCAGTGCGGTGCGTGCGCGTGTCAGTTCCTCTTCCGAAGCCAGCTTACGCGGCATCAGGCTCTTGATACGTTGCAGATCCAGTCTGGTTTGCGCCAGGGTTGCCTCAGCCTTGTCCAGTTCGCTTTGCAGCAGGCTGTCGTCAATCTGAATCAGCAGGCTGCCTTTTTTAACCTTATCGCCGGGATAAAAAGGCAGGGAAATAATGCGGCCGGATTCCTGATTGAATATACGCACATGTCTTTCAGCCTGTAGCGCGCCGAGCAGGGTTTGCTCGGTTTCCAGCGGGGCCTGGCGGACGCGTCCGGTTTCGACCCGCGTGCTCATCTGTGGGCGATGCCCCGACTGAGACGCGGGTTTATCATTACAGGCAAATAAAACCATGCCGGACAGAAGGAGAATCAGCCAGCGCACGCAGGAGCGATTGAAGACAATGGAAGGAAACATAAAGGGTTGCATTTAGTTGCCGTAAAAATCTGTTTGACTAACGAGTCTTTATTCAAAAGGTTTGTATTAAACGCGGAGAACACAGAGACGCTAAGACACCAAGAAAAAAATTATTAATAATCAAAATGTAACTGCTCATACCCCCAGACGGCCGTCATTCCGGCATGGTTCTAGCCGGAATCCATGTTTGTAAAACCACTGGATTCCCGCTGACCCCATGCGGGAATGACGAATAGCCACTGTTCTGCAATCTTGGGGGTAAGTAGT
>JASBTR010000196.1 GCA_030148325.1 Gammaproteobacteria bacterium | reverse complement strand
GTGTAATAATTTAATGGCTTTCATGGCGAGTCCCAAATTAGTTTGTGGTGAACCAATTGGATCAAACCTCGCCATGAAAGTATATCTATTTCTTTAATTTCATTGAGTTACCTAAAATATTCGTGGGGATAACTCAGCTCTAAGAGTTTGATTCCCCGCTGCTTGCTGCGAAGCTTCAGCCTGCGGGTAGCGTGAGCCGCGCCTGTTCGCCTGAAGGCGAACCTACCGCCTGCAGGTTAGTTTATTTCGAAATTGGTAAACCATCGTCTTTACTGGCGAGCCTCAAAAAAGGCCATGTTATCTTTTTTGCTCATGCTGAATTAGCCAGCCGGCAATATCAGCACATTCATCCGACCTGTTTTTAACCGGCAGACTGTGAATGGTCGCCCGACTTGCGTTGAGCACGGGGTCATTTTCCGGCGGTGGCTCGATCGAGAGGATTTCAAGACCCTCAGGCATCATCTGCTCGGCGCTGGCGCTGGAACTTGCACAGGCCAGCTCCTCCAGCCCGTCAAGGACATCACGCATACACATTTCCAGGGCGCGATCACGTGAACAGGAATGTTTTTTGGGTAACGCCATTGGCCGAAATCCGAACCTCTGATATTAGTCTCGGAACTCTTAGCGTACGCAAATGCGCTTTTTATAGGCCTAACGGAGAAATTATTTTTCGGGACAATTTTATCTATAAAGGTTTGTATTTAACGCAGAGAACGCAAAGGAAGAATTATTAATAATTAAAACCATGCGATCTATGTGTCAATTATCCATATTTTAGAAACGCTTATTCAGGTAGACAGGCAGGCGGGAATATGCGGTTTAATGGTTTGCAGCATGGCCTTGAAGACTTTGGGGTTGGCGGCAACTACGTGGCCGGTTTGCAGGTGATCCGGCTTGCCATTGATGCCGCTGACGATGCCGCCGGCTTCTTCGATGAGCAGTACGCCGGCGGCAATGTCCCAGATATTTAGATCCAGTTCCCAGAAACCATCCAGCCTTCCGGCGGCCACATAGGCCAGATCGAGGGCGGCGGAACCGGCGCGGCGGATGCCGGCGCTGCCGGGGATCAGTGCTTTCATCATTTCAAAGTAGGCATCCATCATTTCACCCATCTGTGATTCTCTGAAGGGGATGCCGGTGCCGAGCAGTGCGCCGCGCAGATCCTTGCGTTTGGTAACGCGCAGACGTCGTCCGTTGAGCTGTGCGCCTGCGCCACGGCTGGCGCTGAACAGTTCCTGGCGCATGGGATCATAGATCACGGCCTGGGTCAGCCGACCTTTGTGGCGCAGGGCGATGGAGACGGCAAACTGGGGAAAGCCGTAGAGAAAGTTGGTGGTGCCATCCAGAGGATCGATGATCCACTGGTATTCTTCATCACCGTCTGTAAGGCCGCTTTCTTCCGCTAGAATGGAATGATCCGGGTACGCTTTATGAATGATCTGGATGATTTCCTGTTCCGCCATCTGATCCACTTCGCTGACAAAATCGTTCTGTGATTTCTGGGTAATAGTGAGGTGGTCGATCTGATCTGCATGGCGGGCGATGACATCTCCGGCTTTGCGGGCGGCGCGGATGGCGATATTAAGCATGGGGTGCACAGGCTAATCCTCTAATTTCTATTTGGTCGTTCTGTCTGGCGCTTCAGTTTTGCGTTGTGCCTGTTTAGTGTACACGTCTGGGTCAGCACACGGCTTGCGGGCAACTGAATTATTATCCACAGGCGGTGAGTAAGACAGGCAATTTATAAAGAGCGGCTTCACTGTGAATATCACAGGGGCGCGTATTCTAACAGGAGTCGTGGCTTTCAGTTAGAAAAAGTCGCTAAATAATCATTCCAAATACCAGTCCGCAATCATCTATGGCATGATCTGTAGGTACGGCTTTAGCCGTACATGTACGCCTCATGGTACCCGCAGGGTAGAAGGCGTACCTACAGCAGACAGGACTATATATATGATGGTAAGTGAGCTGGATCTTTCGCGGGTGCGGGTGGTGCTGATGCATACCAGTCATCCCGGCAATATTGGCGCGGTGGCGCGGGCGATGAAGAATATGGGCCTGAGCCAGCTTTATCTGGTTAAGCCGGATTTGTTTCCCCATTCCATGGCGACGTCCCGCGCCTCGGGCGCGGATGATCTGCTGGCTTCGGCCATCGTGGTGGAAACGCTGGATGAAGCGCTGGCCGACTGTTGTTTTGTCGTAGGCGCCAGCGCCCGTCTGCGCTCAATTTCCTGGCCGGTGCATAATCCGCATGAATGCGCCGAGCGCATGCTGGAAGCCAGCGAGGACGGTGACGTGGCGCTGGTGATGGGGCGGGAACAGTCCGGTCTGAGCAACGAGGAACTGGAGCGCTGTAACTATCTGGTGAATATTCCGGCCAACCCGGAATATTCGTCCCTGAACCTGGCGGCCGCCACCCAGGTGCTGACCTACGAACTGCGCATGGCCGCGCTGGCGCGACTTGAAATAAAAAAAGTTGCTGCCAAAAAGGACTATCGACTGGCGACGATGGCGGAAATGGATGGCCTGTACGAACATTTCGAAGTTGCCCTGACCGATATCAGGTTTCTCAATCCGGCCAGTCCACGTAAACTGATGCGCCGCCTGCGTCGTTTATTTAACCGGGCGCAGCTGGATGAAATGGAAGTCAATATCCTGCGCGGAATCCTGTCAGCTGCACAGGGACAGAAGTATCACTATGAGAAGGAAGACAAATCATGATCTGGTTGAGTCCAGTGCTGGCAGATACCCTACCAGGGCAGTTACAATAGCTAAATTATGTTTACCCGAATAAAAGAAGACATCCAGTGCGTGTTTGGCCGCGACCCGGCGGCGCGTAACCGCTTTGAAGTGCTGACCGCCTATCCGGGCGTGCATGCCGTGATTATGCATCGCTTTACCCATTATTTATGGAACATAGAGCTGAAGTGGCTGGCGCGGATATTATCGCATTTTGCCCGCTGGATGACCGGGATTGAAATCCATCCCGCTGCGAGCATCGGCCGACGGTTTTTTATCGATCATGGCATGGGCGTGGTGATTGGTGAAACTGCCGAGATTGGCGACGACTGCACCCTTTACCACGGTGTAACCCTGGGTGGCACCAGCTGGGACAAGGGTAAACGCCACCCGACCCTGGGCAATGATGTGGTGGTCGGCGCGGGCGCCAAGGTGTTGGGGCCGATCAAACTTGGCAATGGCGCGCGCGTGGGTTCCAATGCTGTGGTTATGAAAAATGTGCCTGAAGGGGCGACCGTGGTAGGTATACCTGGGCGTATTGTTATGCCCAAATCAGATCGTGCCAGTAAGGATGACAAGCGTCACGCCTTTGCCAGAAAAATAGGCTTCGATGCCTATGGTACCCGCGATGATATGCCTGATCCGGTGGCGAATGCGATTGATTGTATGCTTGATCATATTCATGCCATGGACGGGCAGATGCAGAAAATGTGCAAGCGTTTAAAATGCATGGATATGGCGCCCGAGGATCTGGAGCTGCCCGATCTGGGTGCCTGCGAGATCAACCCGGTAGCGAAAGACACTTCAGAAAATAAGGATTAATCAGGGGGGCTGGACGCTCTGAGGTGGTGAATAAATATGCGAAAATACTTGACTAAAATACTTGGTCTTGTTATAGTTCAATTCCGAGTAGTTAAGAGTTTACTAAATTTATACAGGAAAAGACAATGAGGCTGACAACTAAAGGTCGATATGCGGTAACTGCCATGCTTGATTTAGCGCTTCATTATAAAGAAGGGCCCATCACGCTATCAGATATTTCTCAACGCCAGGGGATTTCCCTGTCCTATCTTGAGCAGTTGTTTTCCCGCCTGCGCAAGCAGGGGCTGGTAGATAGCACCCGTGGACCGGGTGGTGGTTATCGCCTCAGTCGTAACGCTCACGAGATTCCGGTAGCCGATGTCATTACTGCGGTAGATGAGAAAGTCGAGACCA
>JASBTR010000179.1 GCA_030148325.1 Gammaproteobacteria bacterium | reverse complement strand
CACTCTATTCACAGTATTTCCACGCTCATGGTTCGACAAGGCTCTCCTGAGCGAAACCGAAGGGCTCACCACGAACGTGGAAATTCACAAGTGATCTGGTATTTGGAACAGCTATTTAGCCTGAAATGATGCGCTTCGTTTCACTCAGCACATCCTACTTTAATAATATCTGGACACCCTTTTGGAACAGTTATTTAGGGTCTGTTGATCTTTCATCTATTGTCTGAGGTTTTTTTTCTATTGCAGGCGTGCGATTGCGGTTTGCATGAGTGTTTTCCATTCTGCATAGCGTGTCTGCAATGCGGCATTAGGCTGAGGCGTAAACCAGATGCCGATGTTGGGTTCCGGCCAGTGTTCAGGGCAGTCGGCCAGCAGGTAAGCAATGCCGCGTGCGGTCGCTTCGGTTTCCTGCGGTCGATAGACGGGCAGCTCGGAGAGATCGGCCAGTCGTTGACAGATGCCGTCGATTTGCGCCAGCCCGCCGGTTATCTGGATCTGCTCAGGTGGTGAAGCAAGCTGATGCATTTTTTCAAGGTTGATGTTGAGCAGGAAAATAATGCTTTCGGCTACCGCCACGGTTTTTTCTTCTTTGCTGCCTTCGCCGTGAAAACGGGATTCGAGGCGGGCAATCCACCAGGGAGAACCCAGGCCGCCGATGCCGTTAATAAAAACCGGCGGATTGTTTTCCCGTTCCAACCAGCCGGGAAGCTGTTCGAAAACATTGTCAATGCCTTCCTGATAAGACAGCCATTTCAGCGCCGTCGCGGCGCCGTTAACCGTGCCTTCGAGGACATACTGACGGTCGTGATCCTTCTGCAGAACAAGACTGGTGAGCAGGTGCGGGCTGAAAATACAGGCCGGACCGGAAGGTCGAGAGACAAAGGCGCCCGTGCCGATATTGACGTAGGCGGTATCCGGTTGCACTCGGCCATAGGCAAAGATAGCGGTGGACTGATCGCCGTTGACCAGTTGCATGGGGATTGAAATATCTTCTACCGTCAGGGTGCCAAAATCATACAGGTTGGGTACGATCGTCGGCAGCGCCTGCGCCGGCAGGTCGAAGAGCCTGAGTAGCTCAGGATCCCAGTCGCTGGTGTAGATATTCAGAAGCTGGGTGCGCGAGGCATTGACCGGATCGCTTAGCAGAGGTTGTTCATCCAGCAAGCGATGAATAATAAAACTGGCCATGGGACCGAATGCCAGTCGTTCTTCGTCTGCGGCCTGTTTTACCTCGGCGAGATTATCCAGACACCAGCGTAGCTTGCTGGCGCCGCAGTGGGAGTTCAGAAACAGGCCGGTGTGCTGGTGAATGACATCGGTTTGTGGTTCAAGCTGCTGCAGCCACTGGTGAGCGCGGCGATCCTGCCAGCTCAGAATCGGTGCCAGCGCCTGTCCTGTTTGCCTGTCCCAGCAGGCGATATTGGAGCGTTGGGTGGCCAGCCCGGCGGCGCTGATGTCGTGGCGACGTTCACCCAGGGTATCCAGTACCTTTTCGATGCTACGCTGTATCGACGCAAGCAGCACATCGGCAGGGTATTCCACGCGATCAGCGGTGGGTCGGTTGGGCTCGAGAGTCTCGCGGGCCTGAGTGATGAGCTGGCCGCGCTGATCGAAAACCATGGCGCGGCTGGCCTGGCCGCCCTGATCAAGACAAAGATAAAGATTGTTACTGGCAGTGAAGTTTAATGACATTTTTTCTGGTTGTTTGTTGGTGAACTAATCAGCGTTCCTGGTTGGATGGTAGTGGTTTCAGGTTACAGGTGTTTTGCGATTAGCGCCCTGTCATAGTTGGCAGGGGGAAGGGGAATGCGTACCTGATAACCACCGCCAGGCGCCTCCTGCATCGTGTTGCCGTGCAAATCTTCCATATGTTCCAGCCGCAACTCGTGGTTGCCGGCAGGATTGATGATCTCCAGTCGATCACCGCAGCCAAATTTGTTTTTAACCATCACCTCGGCCAGACCGCGTGCTTCATCGTAGTGCTGTATTTCGCCAACGAATTTCTGTGCATGACTGGCCGAGTGGCCGCTGAGATAGTTCTGGTATTCCTGATCGGCGTGACGTTGGTAAAAGCCTTCGGTGTAGCCGCGGTTGGCCAGGCCGTCGAGCCGGGTAAGCAGGGCGGGATCAAAATGTCGGCCGCTGACTGCATCGTTGATGGCCTGCCGATAAATCTGTGCGGTGCGGGCGACGTAATAATGCGACTTGGTGCGGCCTTCGATCTTGAAGGAATCGATGCCCATTTTTGTCAGACGTTCGATGTGACGAATGGCGCGCAGGTCACGGGAGTTCATGATGTAGGTGCCGTGTTCATCCTCGAGAATGGGCATGAGTTCACCGGCACGTCCCTGTTCCTCGATCAGGTAAACCTGATCCGCCAGGGGATGACGTGCCTGTGTTGTCGCCTCATTCCCGCCCAGTGGTGTGTCCTGCTGCATGGCGGCAAAGGCGTCAAAATCAATTTTTTGCGCATCGCCGCAGTCATCGTCCAGCGATGACTGCAGACTGTATTGCCAGCGGCAGGAATTGGTGCAGCTGCCCTGGTTGGGATCGCGGTGGTTGAAATAGCCGGACAGCAGGCAGCGCCCTGAATAGGCAATACAGAGCGCACCGTGAACAAAGACTTCCAGTTCCATCTCCGGGCAGCGCTGCCGGATTTCCTCGATCTCATCCAGGGACAACTCGCGGGAAAGAATGATACGTTCGATGCCGAGGGTCTGCCAGAATTTTACCGCCGCCCAGTTTACCGTATTGGCCTGCACCGACAGGTGCACGGGCATTTGTGGCCAGCGTTCGCGCACCATCATGATAAGCCCGGGATCAGCCATGATCAGCGCATCCGGGCCCATGGCGATCACGGGTTCCATGTCGGTGATATAGGTTTTGAGTTTGGCATTGTGTGGTATGAGGTTGCTGGTGAGAAAGAATTTTTTCCCCAGCTGATGCGCTTCAGCAATGCCGGTTGCCAGATTTTGCAGGGTGAAATCGTTGTTGCGCACGCGCAGGCTGTAACGGGGCTGGCCGGCATAGATGGCATCGGCACCATAGGCGAAGGCGTAGCGCATATTTTTTAAGGTGCCGGCAGGCAGCAGGAGTTCGGGGCGGGTTTGCATGGTAAAACGGTCAATCCGGGATTCATTCATCGGAAAATTAATAGGCAATTATACGCTATGCAGATAAAAAAGAGGCTATCTTCTATCGGCTTTCACGCTAAGATAGTGCCATTGCCGATTTTAATCTCTACGGGTTTAATTCCCCACAGCTTGCTGTGATTAATATTAACCGCCAGGACGCAAAGGACACCAAGATTTAGCCAAACAATTCCTGGCGTCCTTTGCGTCCTGGCGGTTCAGATTGTTCCTTCGACTAATACCCCGTAGCTTGCTGCGGGGTGGTTTATTAACAGGTTTCTATGCCGTCATCACAGGTTCTGTCACTGTCTCTGCCTGATTATGCTGTGCGTGTCAGTCCGCGCTGTAAACGGGTGCTTATAAAGATTAATCCACTGGGGAAGATCGAGGTGGTGATTCCGCGCGACTTCGATCCCCGTCAGGTGCCGGCAATTTTGCAGCAGCGTCGGCGCTGGCTGGAAACCCACCAGGCAAAACTGAAAGCGCGCTGGGCCGAGGCGCCGCACGAACACGCGTTGCGACCGAAACAGATTCAGTTGCGTGCGGTGAATCGCTGCTGGCAGGTGGATTATGCGCCAGGCTCAGGCAGGCAGGTGCGGCTGCAGGCAAACGGGGAGAGGCTGCAGTTGCATTATCCGCAGGCAGATAATGCAGAAGCGGATGTGCTGATCAGCCAGCGTCTGCAGAAATGGTTGATCGTTCAGGCTCGCCAGCATTTTCTGCCCTGGCTGACGCAGACTGCGGAGGAGCTGGGGCTGCCTTATGCAAAAGTCTGTATTCGTGCGCAGAAAACCCGCTGGGGAAGCTGCTCTGCCCGCAGGGTGATCAACCTGAACAGGAATCTCCTGTTTCTGCCGTCGCCACTGGTGCGCTATCTGTTCGTGCACGAACTTAGCCATATCCGGCACATGAATCATTCGCCACAGTTCTGGCGGCAGGTAGCGAAACATGAACCTGACTACCGGCGGCTGGATACGGAGCTGGGACAGGCGGGGAAATATTTGCCGCGCTGGGTGCATGTCTGAAAGAATGTAGGGTAGAATTAAAAAAAGTCTTGAAATCAACCGCTAAGTGAGTGCATATTTGGTGAAGACCAACCATGCTAGAGGGAAATAATAATGCAGGCCACCGCCGTAATCGAACGCAGAGAAGAGTCACACAGCAAGCTTCGCGCATTACTGGAATCCAGAACGGAAACTCTGTCACTGCTGAATGAACTGGCAGCCATGCGGCCGTTCAAGCCGGAACATGACATGCAGGTGATGTTACAGGAGTTTTGTGAGTCACTGGTGGATTACACGGCCAGCGCTCATTTCCAGCTTTACAGCTATATCGAGGAAGGTAAGGAACGGCGTACTTCAGTTAAGGAACTGGCGGATGCGGTCTATCCCAGAATTGCCGCGGCTACACAGCATATCCTGGATTTTAATGAAAAATATGATTGCGGCGATCATTGCAGCAATATGGCTTCACTGGATGAGGATTTGTCACGGCTGGGTGAAATTCTGGCCAGCCGAATTCAGGATGAAGATCAGATTATCGAGTTGTCTACCCGCGAACGAGATTGACAGCGAGGCCTGTCCTCAGACGCATAATTGCCGGAACAGGGAGGTCGCTTCCCGATACTGGGTCTGGTATTTTTCTTCTTCGCTGGCCAGTTCCAGAATGGCCTGTTCCAGACTTAATTCTTCCACTTCGTAGACAGGCAGGGTTGGCTGCTGCTTGTTCATTGCTTTTCCTCCACAAAAACCACATTATTATATATAACAATTAATGTTATATATCAAGAAAAAGCTGTAACTATATGATTGTTATTTAAGTTAATCCTGCAGCCCGACTGGAAGGAACATTTTTTTAGTCCTCGGTGCGCTGCTTTCTAGCCTCCGAAAGATAGTCTCTGATATGGGCGGTGCGTCCCGTTTGGTTGCCAAAGTAATAGCCAACATAGAAAATTCCCAGACTGGCGAGGCCAAACACGGTGAAAGTCAACATAATCGGGTTCCTGTACTGATATATCTATAAGACTGTATCGGTTGCCACAGAGGGAAGGTTTAGACCAGGAGCCTCTGGAATACGGGATTTATTTCACAGTCATGCTGAGAAATTGGCTTATCCCTGTTATTTTGCCTGATAAACCCACCGGAAGCTTAAAAATATTATAAATATAGATATAATTCCCCACTTTCTTTTCAGAAGTGCCGCTGAGTTGAGCTGCCGACGGAGCCGGAATTGTGAATAATTTCACAGAAGCAATCGGGACAGGATCAGGCCGTGATGGTTTTATCCGGGGGATAAATTTGGGTTAGGCAGGGGGTGGGCTGAAAGGCGTTGGGGCTGGCTGGCTGGAATAGGGGGCATGCGATCCAGCATAGGCACCGACGGCTGACCCAGCCGCTGTTCATAGATGACGGTGTAAGTTAGCACTCGTTTCATGTACTTGCGGGTTTCTGCAAAGGGAACCAGTTCAATCCAGAGATCGGCAGGGATGGCGCTTTCTTCGGGTAACCAGCGTTTTACATGTCGCCCCCCGGCATTGTAGGCGGCTGTCGCCAGTACCGGATGACCATCATAACGATCGATGACTTTTTTCAGATAGCCCACGCCCAGCTTGATATTGGTGCTGGTGTTGAGCAGGGCGCGGCGATTGCGCATGGGAATACGCATGGAGCGGGCCATGCGTCGGGCTGTGCGCGGTAGCAGCTGCATCAGACCCATAGCGCCGGCATGGGAGCGGGCGTCACTGGTGAAGGCGCTTTCCTGGCGAATAACGGCGAAGGCCCAGGCCGGGTTGATACCCTGCTTTTCCGCCTGGGTGAGAATTTGCTGCTGGTAGGCCAGCGGGAAACGCAGTTCCAGATCATCCCAGTAACGCGCCTGGGCAAGGGTGGCGATGGTCCGATCATGCCAGCCCCATTGATCCGCCAGTTTTGCCGCCTTGAGTAACTGAGCTTTGTTCATGCGTTTGATGGCGTAATTCCACTCCCGACGTACATCCGGAATGCGTTTCAGGGCGTAAAGCTCCCGCGCGCGCAGCATACCGGGCAGACTGCGCACGTTGTCCAGCTCGGTGGCGGAGAAAACCAGCGGCCGGTGGGAGAAACGGTAGTTATTGCCAATCCGATCAGCTGCGAGAAAACTGTAATAGCCGCGGGCTTCGGCATTGAGCAGATAGATGTCGCGGGACTCTTCCAGTCGCCCCATGGACTCCAGCGCCCGAGCGCGCCAGTAGCGCCAGCGCTCGGAATGCTGTTGTTGAGGATCCATCCGATTGAGCCAGTCCAGTGCCGACTGCCAGTCCTGATCCCGGATTGAGGTGAGAATATAGGCGCTAAGTACTTCATCGCTGAAGTAGGAGAGTTTCATATCACTGAGCCACTCGCGGGCGGAATCAGTATCGTTGCGAACCAGATTGAGCACCAGACGGCGTTCGATACGCCCCTGTTCGCTGCTGGTAAAGGGAAGCTGTTGTTGCAGCGTCTGCCAGTACTCAGCCGCCAGCAGGGGATCACGTGAGGCCAGACGGCGCAGGCCGTAAACAGCGATCCAGCGCAACACATCCGGATTCTCTTTCTGGAAGTGTTGACTCACTTTCAGCAGATAGTCGGGATTACGGCGCACTTTCTCCCAGATGGCGATCCAGAAGCGTTCATCCCTGGGCAGCATTTTGCCCAGATAACGGGTCAGGCGCACATTACCTTTCTGCATGGCCAGATGGATGCGCTGCCAGAGCAGTTCGTGGCTGAGTTGACCGGCTTCGCGCCACTGTGCAATGGGTTTATCGCAGCTTCGGGGCAGGGAACGGCCGCTTAGCCACAGGTTCTGGACAGTGATGTGGGCGCGCTCGGTTTGCCCCGTTTCATACAATGCTCGGGCATACTGGCAGCTCAGGCTGCGGCTGTCGTTAATGAAATAGTTGTCAGCCAGTCCCCGCCAGTCGCCCTGGCGCGCGCGTGTTCTCAGCCAGTTCTGCAGCAGCCGGGTAGCCAGTGGCGTGTCGCTGTATTTGCGGATAAAGGCGTGGATTTTATCGGCCTTACGTCGATGAAGGTGGCGTTTGAGTTCAGCGTATTCGAGGTAGGGCAGTAGAGGGTAGTCTTTAAGTTTTGGCTTCAATCTGCGGTAGCTGGTCATGCGCCCCAGTTTAATCGCGCGCTCAGCCTGTTCGAACAGGGCGCGTTGTTGCGTGATGGTATTATTGCTGTTGGCGGCCTGCCCGCTTGTCGGCAGCAGGAGGTAAAGGCACAGGCAGGCGCAACTTGATGCCCGGATAAACTGGCGGACAGAGTGACGGGTAAACGGGATCTTCTGTGTCATATGTCCTGTCCGTGTTAGAAACCTGAGCCTGTTTCAGGAAAGCTCTCTGAGTTTTGTTATAGCAGATTTGCTCTGGTCAGGCAGCAGGATTGATTCGCAAAATTGAAATAAGCTGAGGTGTGTCCTTAGGGTCTGTTGCTGCCTGTTAGCTATATCGGCATCCGCCGGGGAATGTTGACTACATTTTTGAATAAACAACCCCGCAGCAAGCTACGGGGTATTAGTCAAAGGAACAACCTGAACCGCCAAGACGCAAAGGACGCCAGGAATTGTTTGGCTAAAACCTGGCGTCCTTTGCGTCCTGGCGGTTAATATTAATCACAGCAAGCTGTGGGGAATTAAACCCGTAGAGATTAAAAGTTGTTACGTTTTGGGCCTGTTTTTAGCTACACCGGAAGCGGGATTGTTTTATAATGCGCGCCGGTGTTGAATGACGCAGAGTATTCCGTCCCCGATTTTCACGTTTCAGCGGAGAAGCAAAGCAATGGCAGACAAGATCAACAAAGTCAGTTCCCGGATCACCCAGCCCAAATCCCAGGGTGCCTCCCAGGCCATGCTGTATGGCACCGGCATGAGCCACGAAGACATGAACAAGGCCGAGGTGGGCATTTCCAGCGTCTGGTGGGAAGGCAATACCTGCAATATGCATCTCAACGATCTTGCCGCGATGGTCAAGGAAGGGGTGGAACAGGCCGGCATGGTTGGCATGCGCTTTAATACCATTGGTGTTTCTGATGGTATTTCCATGGGTACTGATGGCATGAGCTATTCACTGCAGTCGCGCGATATCATCGCCGATTCTATCGAAACCGTGATGTGCGCCCAGTGGTATGACGCCAATATCTCCATTCCTGGCTGTGACAAGAACATGCCGGGGGTGATGATCGCGATGGGGCGAGTCAATCGTCCCGCGCTGATGGTTTACGGCGGCACGATTAAACCCGGTCACCTGAAAGATAAAACGCTGGATATCGTTTCGGCCTTCCAGAGTTATGGTGAGTTCCTGGCGGACAAGATCAGTGATGAGGAGCGTGAGGAAATCGTGGAAAAATCCTGCCCAGGCCCCGGTGCCTGCGGCGGTATGTACACTGCCAATACCATGGCCTCAGCGATCGAGGCGCTGGGCATGAGTCTGCCTTACAGTTCCTCCATCCCGGCCGTGGATCCCGGCAAGCGCGAGGAATGTCTGGCTGCTGGTAAAGCTATTCGCTACCTGCTTGAACATGACATCAAGCCCCGCGACATCATGACCCGTGAAGCGTTCGAGAATGCCCTGGTGATGGTTATCGCCCTGGGTGGTTCCACCAATGCCGTGCTGCATCTTATCGCCATGGCGCGTGCGGTTGGTGTGCCATTGACGCTTGATGATTTCCAGGCGGTCAGTGATCGGGTGCCCTTTCTTGCCGATCTCAAGCCCAGTGGCAAGTATGTAATGGAAGATCTGCACAATGTTGGTGGCACGCCGGCGGTGATGAAATACTTGCTGGCTGAGGGCCTGATCAACGGCGACTGTATGACCGTAACAGGTAAGACGCTGGCCGAGAATCTGGCGGATCTGCCCGCGCTGAAACAGGGCCAGGATGTATTCATGCCGCTGGATAAACCGATTAAGGCAACCGGCCATATCCAGATCCTCAAGGGCAATCTGGCGCCCGGTGGCTCGGTGGCCAAGATCACCGGCAAGGAAGGTCTACAGTTTTCTGGTCCGGCGCGGGTCTATGACTGTGAAGAAGATATGCTGGCCGGGCTGGAGAAGGGGGAAATCCAGAAAGGCGAGGTGGTGGTGATTCGTTATGAAGGACCCAAAGGTGGCCCCGGCATGCCTGAAATGCTGACCCCGACCTCGGCTATCATGGGTGCCGGGCTGGGTAAGGATGTGGCCCTGATCACCGATGGTCGTTTTTCCGGCGGTTCGCATGGATTCATCATCGGCCATGTAGTGCCCGAGGCGCAGGAAGGTGGCGCCATCGGCCTTATCCGTAACGGTGATGTCATTTCCATCAATGCCGAGACCCAGTCACTTGATGTGGATGTCAGTGAAGAAGAAATGCAGCAGCGTCGACGTGACTGGGTGATGCCTGCCTACAAGGCGAGTCGCGGCACCCTGTTCAAATACATCAGGAATGTTAAAGATGCATCAATGGGCTGTGTCACCGACGAGTAGTCGTTTCTCTGGTCAGAGTTAGAATGAAACCAGAAGTCAGAATATTGACGGCCGGTTATAGTTCCTTGTTAAGTCATTGTAATTAAATGATTTGCATTCTGGTTATGCAACTTGATATTTTCAGTGTAGTCATAAACTATGCATAAATAGGTACGTACAAACCCCGTCTGATTTTGTTAGACTAGCACCTGGTTCTTCATAAAGACACCAACATTGTAGTCAAGAACAAAGGTAGTCAGGGACCAGGGATAAGGTGCGCAGGGGGAACGAATCATGTTTACAAAGCAACAGCCAGTTGTCGGTGCCTGGTACGTCAATCGAACCGGCAAGCTGATGAAAGTGAAACTCATGGCATGGCATCATCTGGAGCCTGTCTCGGTCTTAATCGAATATCTGGATGGTAAGCGGCGGGTGGTTGATATGGGCGCCTGGTATTCGCTTGAACTGAGCCGCAATCTGCAGCAAGCCGCCAGGTCTTTGTTACAGCAATAATCATTGTCCTGATGCAAGCTCCCGGCCTTTGCGCCGGGAGCTTGCTTTAGTGTTTCCCCTTTTCTGTTTTTTTCAATCGAATTTTTTCAGGATGCCCTGATCATGGCCCAGTGTGATCTGTCAACGCTACAAAAGGAATTGCTCGAATTTGCCCGTTTGCGGGACTGGCAACAGTTTCATGCGCCCAAGAATCTGGTTATGGCGCTGTCGGTGGAAGCCTCGGAATTGCTGGAGCATTTTCAGTGGTTGAGCGAGGCGCAGAGCAGGACGCTGACTACGGATAAAAAACATGCCGTATCACTGGAAATGGCAGATATCTTTATTTATCTCATACGCCTGGCGACAGAACTGGATGTGGATATACTTGCCGCGGTGGAAGAAAAAATAAAAATCAATAACGCCAAATACCCGGTGGAAAAAGTACGCGGCAGTTCGAAAAAATATAATGAATATGACTAAATAGGCGTTCCAAATACCAGTACACTTTCGGGTTTCCACGTTCGTGGTGAGCCTGTCGAACCATGAACGTGGAAACGCTGTAAATAAAGTGCTTAATATGTTTGTCCTTCGACAAGGCTCTCCTGAGTAATATCGAAGGGCTCAGGACGAACGGCTTTTCCAAAACTGTACTGGTATTTGGAACAGCTATTTAGTTTGCCTGAAAGCGAACCAGCAACTACTAATACCCTGCATCTGAGCGCCATCAATTCTGCCGCTGATAATGATCCTGATTGAAACCCGGACGTAATGGGCAATATACCGGCTCATCCCCGCCCGAGGCTTCAAGCTGTTGATAAATGGATTCCAGCGCCTGATCTGCCGTAGCGAATATATTCTGTTTGCCAATATAGTCATACAGGCCTGTACGCTGCATGACCTGCAGCACCTGTCGTTTGAGTCCGCTGAATACCAGAATAATACCGTTATCGAGCAGGCGCTGAACGAGATGGTGCAGGACTTCCTCGCCCGAGGCATCAAGCTGGTTAATACCGTTTGCGCTCACCAGAATAAATCGGACATCAGGGTTCTCAGCTGCCGCCTTGAGGATTGTATCTTCGAAATAGGCGACGTTGGCAAAATACAGTGAACCGTCAAAGCGCACCGCGACCACTTTGTCATCCCTTGGCATATCGGGGTGTACAGCCAGATCCCGCAGGGTGCCATCGTGGTAACGTCCCAGGATTGCAACGCGCGGACTCATGGTGCGATAGAGGAAAAGTACCAGCGCCAGTCCTGCGCCAACCATGATGCCTTTATCCAGATGTGGCGCAAACGCCAGGGTGGAGACAAAGGTTATGATTGCCGCTATGCCGTCATGTGGGTTGGCCTTCCAGGCATGCCTGATGGCCTTGAAGTTAATCAGGCCAATCACCGCCATCATAATTACTGCCGCCAGCACCGCCTTGGGTAGGTGGTACAGCCACGGGGTGAGGAACAACAGGGTAAGCAGCACGACCAGACCGGTAAAAACGGAAGACATGCCGGTTTTGGCGCCCGCGCCCAGGTTAACGGCCGAGCGTGAAAAGGAACCGGAGCACGGATAAGCCGAACTCATACTGCCGACAATATTGGCCAGTCCCTGGCCGATCAATTCCTGGTTTGGATCTATGCGATCCCGGGTTTTGGCAGCCATGGCTTTGGCAATCGAAATGGCTTCCATAAAACCAACCAGCGAAATCACAATAGCGCTGGGGAGCAGTGTACCCATCATATCCAGATCGATATCAGGGACCGATAATTTTGGCAGACCCTCGGGGATTGTGCCGACTACACTCCCTCCCAGCTCTTCAAAGCCGATCAGTACGCTAAGTGTTGCAGTGCCCACAACTGCAACCAGAACACCAGGAATTCTGGGCAGGTATTTCTTGAAGCCCCAGAGAATGAGTATTGCCGCACTGCCAAACACCAGGGTGGGAAGATGCGTATGAGAAGGAATTTGCAGCAACACGTTCCATATGTCACTGGCGAAATTTTCACTGCGGTTACTTTCGATGCCGAAAATTTTATGCAACTGGGACAGACCGATAATCAATGCCGCGGCATTGGTAAAACCAACAATGACGGGGTGAGAGAGAAAATTAACAACCACACCGAGGCGAAATGCACCGAGGCAAAACTGAAAGATCCCCACCAGAAACGCCATCATAATAGCCAGCGGAACATATTGGCTGACCAGCTCTTCGGCACTCATACTCTCCGGCCCGCCAATAACCGGGATCAGCGCTGATGCGGTTAAAAGTGAAACCACGGCCACCGGTCCGGTGGCCAGCTGCCGGGAAGAACCAAACAACGCGCCAATAATCCCCGGTAGAAAAGCGGCATAGAGTCCATAATAGGGCGGTAAGCCCGCCAGTTGTGCGTAAGCCATCGACTGGGGGATGAGCACCAGCGCCACGGTAATGCCCGCAATCATATCGGCGCGTAATATCCCAGGATCACGCAGTTGGCCAATCCAGGCTATAAATGGAAAGCCACGCTGCCATGTTTTCATACAATTTTCCTGCAAAAAATCGAATTATAATGTTGCCTTAGGCGGCGATGCTATTTCAATCTCTTTGGCTGCAATTACCCGTTTTAATCTAATTCCCCGCTGCTTGCGGCGAAAACCGGTAGGAGCGGGCGGTAAAAACCGGTAGGAGCGGGCGGTAAAAACCGGTAGGAGCGGGCGGTAAAAACCGGTAGGAGCGGGCTCGCCCGCGAATAGTTTGAGGTTCATCCAACCGCTTTCGCGAGCAAGCTCGCTCCTACGATTTAATACCCCGTCCGCTTGCGGCGGGGCTGTTTACCCGTCTGGCCTGATTTAGATGAGCAGCTGATCTGCGAGCATTTTTGTCATGTCCGCAGCTTCTATTGCAGGGCTAAAAAGATTGCCCTGTATGTAGTGGCATTGCCGGGTTTTCAGGAACTCGAGCTGGCCACTGGTTTCTACGCCCTCGGCGATGACATTGAGTGACAGGCTTTGTGTCATGCCGATGATGGCGGAACAGATAGCGCGATCATCCGTGTCGTGAGTAATGTCACGGATAAAAGAGCGATCGATCTTGATAGTATCAATTGGAAAACGGCGCAGATAGTTCAGTGACGAATAGCCGGTGCCGAAGTCATCAATAGCAAAGCGTACCCCCAGACTGTTCAGGCTTTTCAACGCCGTGATAGTACTGCTGGTATTGCGCATGAGCATGCTTTCGGTTAGCTCCAGCTCCAGGTATTCCGGATTAACGTGGGTTTCCCTGATTACATCCTGCAGGGAGGCGATGAAATGGCTGTTGTTGAACTGGCGACTGGAGAGGTTGACCGACATATGCACAAAGCCCATGCCGGACTCATGCCACTGGCGTGACTGTTTGCAGGCGGTTTCCAGCACCCAGATGCCCACGGGTTCGATCAGTCCGGTTTCTTCCAGCAGCGGAATAAAATTGTTGGGCATGACCAGTCCCAGTTCAGGGTGCTGCCAGCGCAGCAGGGCTTCGACGCCAAAAATCTTGCCACTGCGGGCATCCACCTGGGGCTGATAGTGAAGAATGAACTCGTTGCGTTTAAGCGCGTGGCGGAGGTTGTTTTCCAGCGTCAGGCGTTCAAACACGCGCGCAGTCATGGATTCGGAATAATACTGAAAATTATTTTTACCCAGCTCCTTGGCGCGGTACATGGCGATATCGGCATTGCGCAGCAGGGTTTCGGGATCTTTACCGTCATGGGGGGAGATGCTGATGCCGATGCTGGCGGTAATAAAAATCTCGTGCCCGTTGATTTCAAATGGGGTAGCCAGAGAGTTCAGTATTTTCTGGGCTATGAGTGAGAGGCTGTTGTCCGAGTCGAAATCATCCAGCAGGATGACGAACTCATCACCGCCGAAACGGGCAATGGTGTCGCCTTAGCGGATGGTTTTTCTGAAGCGTTCACCAAGCTGTTGTAGAAGTTGATCGCCGGTGGTGTGGCCAAGGCTGTCGTTGATATTCTTGAAGCGGTCCAGATCGAGAAATAGCACCGCCACCAGGCGGCTGTGATGGTTGGCCTTGGTGATGGCCTGCTGCAGTCGATCCAGAAACAGGCTGCGGTTGGGCAAATCAGTCAGGGTATCATGGTGGATCATATGCTTCAGACGTATCTTGTCCCTGATATGATCAGATATATCCCTGGCAGTAGCGATAAAGTGCGTGATATCTGCTTTGTCGTCGATCAGGGGCGTAATGGTGATCTCGGCATGATAGAACGAGTCATCTTTGCATTTGTTGATGAGATTGTTGCGGTAGACTTTTCCCGCCAGCAGGGTGCTCCACATATGGGCGTAGAATTCTTCGCTCTGCTGGTCGGAAGAAAACAGGTTCGTGTTTTTGCCAAGTACTTCGGCAGGTGTATAGCCGGTGACTTTTTCGAAAGCCGGGTTGACGTATTCGATAATTCCATGCACATCAGTAATGACGACGATGTCTGCTGTCTGTTCAGTAATACGGCTGAGGTGATCGAGCATGGACTGCTGCTGTTTTTGCCGGCCGATATTCTGACTGGTGGTTTCTATGCCGAGTTTTTTGCCATCACTGCCATAGCGAAAACGGGCATGGATGGAAAACCAGATGTCTCGGCCATCTTTATGTTTCAGCTTTATTTGATGCTGCTCCAGTGAGCCTTCTGCTTCGAGTTGAGTGATAAATTCGTGATAGCTCTGTGGACTGGAATAGAGCGTTTCAAGGCTGGCGCCGCTGAGTTCACCACTGCTATAGCCGAGGTTCTGTTCAACCGAATCGGAAATCAGGATGATGTTTTCATCAGTATTGGTACGACAATAAATGTCCCGCATGCTTTTTAACAGCGCATACAGTTCCCTGCTGACATCCTCACAGGAAGTGATGCCCAGTTTCTGCAGTAACTGACATTCTTCATCTATATTCATAAACAGAATTACAACGTAAAAATTCTGTGCACGGGTCGCTCTGTCAGCGTATGCTATGATAGCCGTGTTGGCTATTTTTTACCGATAAGTTCAATCGGATAGCCGTCAGGATCTTCAGCAAAGGCGATAATGCTGCTACCTGCGTTCATCGGCCCTGCCTCGCGAATAATTTTCCCGCCCTTTGCTCTAATCGCATCACAGGCATCATATACATTATCTACTTCGATAGCGATATGACCAAAGGCAGTACCCATATCATAACAATGGATATCCCAGTTATATGTTAATTCAATCACTGTGTGCTCGGTTGCCGGGCCATAGCCCAGGAAGGCCAGGGTGAAGCGGCCTGCGGGGTAATCTTTCTGCTGTAACAGGCTCATGCCCATGATTTGTGTGTAAAAATCGATGGAGCGCTGCAGATCGCCGACCCGCAGCATAGTGTGGAGTATGCGCATGATAAATCACGTCAGGTTGTTTGAATTGCTCCAGACTATAGCACATATATTTTTCATGAAAGCCTGCCGGGTTCTCGGGTAGAATCACTCCATGTTTGAAACCCTGATACAAATGATCAGCCTGATTGCCTGTGGTGTTGGCTGGCGCTTTCTACGTCCAGGTAAGCTGAGTCCGGAACAGGTTCGACACGGGCTGACAGAATCGGTCTATTATCTGTTTTTGCCGGCGCTGGTGCTGGTTGTGCTGTGGCGGGCGCCGATGGGGCTGGATGCACTCAGAATCAGTCTGCTGGCCAGTAGCGGGATTGTGTTTGCACTGGTTTTGAGTGGCCTGCTCTGCCGGCTTTGCGGGATGCCCGCCGCTGTTACCGGCGCCATTATGCTGGCTTCGGCTTTTCCTAATGCCACCTATCTGGGCCTGCCTGTGTTGCAGGTCACTTTCGGTGACTGGGCGCGCAGCGTCGCTATTCAATATGATCTGTTTGCCGCCACACCGCTGTTGTTCACGGTCGGCATTCTGATCGCCCAGCATTTTGGTGAAGGCGAAACAGAGTCCGGATTTATGCACAGGCTGCTGCGGATTCCGCCGCTCTGGGCCGCCATCGTCGGCAGCGTCCTGAACCTGCTTTCGGTTCCCCTGAACCCCAGTCTGGAAATTGTTCTTAATTTGCTCGGCGATACGGTCATCCCCCTGATGCTGGTGGCGCTGGGCCTGAGTCTGCAGTGGCGCAGCATTTCCGTTCAGCAGATCCCGCCCCTGATGGTAGTGAGTGGCATCCAGCTATTGCTGACGCCGCTACTGGTCTGGCAACTGGCAAAAACGGTAGGACTGGAAGGGGATTTGCTGAGTGCGGTGGTGCTGGAAGCGGCGATGCCGAGCATGGTGCTGGGACTGGTATTGTGTGATCGCTTTCAGCTGGATACGACACTTTATGCGCTGGCGGTGACCGTCACCACACTCCTGTCGTTGCTGAGTTTACCCCTGTGGTTTAGCTTTGTCTGACGGGGTTATCCCCCGCAGACTTAAAATCAGTGAGGCCAGCAGGCCCAGCAATACAGCAAACCATAGCGTGGAAACCCGGCTGATAATGGGAATGGCCAGCGCCTGACCGTATTCAAGTCCGGCCTGGCTGAGCAGCAGATACATGACGGCTTCGGTAGCGCCAATGCCCCCGGGTATGAACGACAGTGCGCCGGCCAGCAGACTGATGGCGTAAATAGCCAGGGCCATCGTCAACGGCAGCGGTGAATCCAGTGTTGCCAGGATGAAATAAAAGGCAAGGCCCTGCACACTCCAGGCCAGCAGACCCAGCAGCATGCCAGTAGACAGGGGCCGCAGCTGCAACAGCATATGGGCTGAATCGAGCAGGCCTGCCAGATGCTCCAGTATTTTACTTAATCGGGATATTCGCCAGGTTGAGGCCAGGTAGCGAAGTAACCGCGGTATTTTTTTACTGCGCAGCGTGGATAGCAGAATCAACAGCACCAGCGCGATGATGAAAACAAAATTGCGGTAATCGGCAAAGTTCAACAGCGCCAGCGAGGCGAGCAGGGTAATGATGATGAGATCCTGAAAGCGTTCGCAGAAGAAACTGGCAAGGCTGTGGTTAAAGCGCACGCCGTGATTTTTAAGGTACAGAGAACGAACAGTTTCTCCTGCCTTGGCCGGGGTCATGGTCAGGGCAAAGCCGGCAAGGTAATAATCAAGATGCAATAAGGCGGGCAGGCGCCGGCTCAGGTTTTTATCCAGACGGCGGAGATAGTATTGCCAGCGCAGGAACCGCAGCAGGTAGTTGCCAAGCGAACAGGCAAGAAGAAACAGCCAGCCTGTACCGCCCAGTGCAGCGGCAGCGTTAAACAGACTTTCCTTGCCGGCCGCCAGGGCAAAGCCCAGATAAAGGATAGCGCTGAACAACAGCATTAGTGAGAGGATGCGTTTCTGTTTTGAATTTAGTTTGAGGCCTGCTGATGTTAGATTGAGAGACACTGATTTTTAATCCAGACTGGTAGCGGATACAGGTGCTAATTATGCTGGAGTAGCGTGCTTTATGCAGCTTTTATAATATCAGGCTCAGGAGGTTTAAAATGATCCGGCTGCCGGGAAGCGGTGTTTGAAGAGAGCGCTGAACAGGCGGCTGATTTTCCACGCCGAGGCGGAGGTTCAGTTATCTGCGGTGATAACGTACAATGCGGCTTTATCAGCTATTCAAGAAAACGACTTTGAGGAAACCAGTATATGGCTACGGATGTAGACGAATTAACAGTTGATTATATGGAAGACGGGCATCTTGTTTCAAAACAACTGGACAAGATCATCCTTACCAAGGGCGCCTGGTCCACCATTTTGTATCGCTATCAGGACTGGGACCGGAAGAAAGAAGAATACGGCCCGGAAAAATACAGCATTCGCCGCTATCAAAAACGCAATGGCGAGTATCAACAGAAATCCAAGTTTAACATTTCCAGCCGTGCCCAGGCGGAAAAAATTGTCGAAGCGCTGCAGACGTGGCTGGGTGAGAGTGAAGGCGAATAGCCAGCCTGATCATCGACTTCAGCTGTGTTATAACTGACAGTTTCGTAGGAAGACGGGCATAAATTAAGCGGCCTGTGAAACTGGCTAAATAATTGCATTAATTACAGCCTCTAACCCTGATTTTTTGACTCAAAGAGCCTGATGGATTGTAATCAATGAATCGACGTCGATATTTCCTTGCCTCAATGGGGGTAGCCTCCCTGGCCACGATCACGGCCGGCTGGCGTTATCTACTGGATGATGCGCAAACCCTGTCTGAGCATGAGCCTGCGCGCGAGAAACCTGCGCCTGAGATTGACGCGCCCCTCTCGAAGAGTGAGACAGACGGGGAGATAAAGGATCAACTGCACAGGCTCAGCAACTTTGATCAGGACCTGGAACAGGACATATTCCTGCCCGTCTCGGACCAGCCGGTTTTTCACCGTGTGCTGGTGCGGATGGGAAAAATTCAGGCGCATGCCGGCTATGCAAATTTCAGCCTCATGAGTTTCGATGAAATGCTCAAATATGCCCGCAGCTATTCCGCTATTGAGGCTTTTTCCGTGCCGGAAATTCAGTTTATGGAAAAGATCTTTTTCCATGATGCGCATGACTATGGTTTCTGGGGAGAGAAGGTGATTTCCTCATTAACGGAGAGGACGTCGAAGAAGGATACAATCAAGATTGCACATAGCGGAAATTATCTGTTCAAGGGTGAATCGCTGGCGGTTTATCAACGGCTGAAAAAAGACGTGGGTGACAGTTTGATACTTACTTCCGGTATCCGCAGTATTGTAAAACAAATGTACCTGTTTCTTTACAAGACAGAAAAATCCAATGGTAATCTTTCTCGCGCCTCACGCTCGCTGGCGCCGCCGGGGCATTCCTATCATGCGCTGGGAGATTTTGATGTCGGCAAACGGGATCTGGGCGCCTTGAATTTTACCGTCGAGTTTGCGCAGACCGAGGAATACCGAAAACTAATCAGGCTGGGGTATGTGTCGATTCGTTACCCCCGAAACAATTATTTTGGTGTGCGCTATGAACCCTGGCATATAAAAGTTGTTTGAAATGAAAATTATCGCAAGCCTTGCCCTTTCATTATTCAGCCTCTGCGCCGTTGCCAGCGCAGGCTACCAGCCGCGCTTTGATTTCAGACTCTATAAAAAAGAGGCTACGAATACGGCGCCAACCATTTTAATCATTGGCGGCATACAGGGCGATGAGCCCGGTGGTTTTAATGCGGCGGCCCTGCTGGCAACCCAATATAAGATTACAAAAGGTAACCTGTGGGTGGTGCCGAATCTTAACTTCGAGAGCATCATAAAACGCTCGCGCGGGATTCATGGTGATATGAATCGAAAGTTTTCTCACCTGGATCGCAATGATCCCGAGTATGAACTGGTGCAGAAAATCAAGGCCATTATTCAGGATGAGCAGATCGATATTGTTCTAAATCTGCACGATGGCAGTGGCTTCTACCGGGAGAAATATGTCGACAGGCTGCACGGACCGCAGCGTTGGGGGCAGAGTATTATTATTGATCAGGAAAAAATCGAAACACACCGTTATGGTGAATTGATGGCACTGGCGAAACAGGTCAGGGAAACGGTCAATGCGGTTATTGATAATGAGGAGTCACGCTATCGCGTGAGGAACACCCGTACCCGCGAAGGGGATACGGAAATGGAAAAGACCCTGACTTATTTCTCCATTCGTAACCAGAAGCCGGCTTTTGGTCTGGAAGTCAGCAAGGAGTATCTGACCCATGAACGCGTGTATTATCATCTGTTACTGGTGGAATCATTTATGAGCAAACTGGGGATTGAGTTTGAACGCAGTTTTACCTTGCAGAAGGCATCAGTGAAAGACATGATCGATAATAATGTAAGGCTTTCAATTAACGATAGAAAAATATACCTGGACGTTGCCAATGCGCGACGTCGGCTGGGTTATGTGCCACTGGAAAAATCAGCGCCACTGGATGTTGATTCTGACAGTCCCCTGCTGGCCGTTATAAATGACCGTAACGGCTACAGGGTACGATATGGTAATCGACATGTTACCTGGTTGCATCCCCAGTTTTTTGAATATGATTCCAGTCTCGAGCAGGTGAGAATAGAGGTGGATGGACATCAGAAAACAATCGAACTGGGAAGCATGGTGGAAGTCAAAGACAGTTTTTTTGTTGCCCCTGTGCCTGGTTATCGTGCGAATATCATCGGCTTCAAAAAAGCCGGTTTGCGAAATGAATCAGGTGTCCTGATCAGACGGGCAGACATTGCCTCACGTTTTTCAGTTGACAGGCAGGCACGCCTGTTTCGTCTTGAGTTTTATAAAGACAAGAAATATTGTGGTATGTTACTGTTGAATTTTGGTAGAAAAAAACCGGCACGATTGTCCAGTTTGTCAGACTATGCCAATATTCCCATGCCTTGATTTTCTACACATATACCAGTCTCTAATAATCAATCACCACAGCATAATTCATGTCACTGAATTACAAAACGCCTGATTATTTTCGTGATTTCAAATGTCTCGGGGGCGACTGCCCGGATACCTGCTGTCAGCGCTGGGAAGTAAAGCTGGATAGATCACACTATCATTTGTTGCAGGAAAAAATGGCGCAGGATGAACATGAGAAGGAACTGTTTAGAGATTATATTTATGTTAATGAGCAGCCGGTAACAGGCGATCATGATTATGCTTTTATTCGTATGACGAATGAAGGCAAGTGTCCGATGTTGGGCAGGGATGAGCTGTGTACCCTGCATGATCGTTATGGCATCGAACCCCTGGGGGATGTTTGTGCTTTTTATCCAAGAGTGATTTCCCGTTGTGGTTCAGACATGGAATTAAGCGGCGCGCTGTCCTGCCCGGAAGTGGCGCGTTTGTGCCTCTTGAGTGAACGGCCGATTAAGCTAACTCGTTTTAGTACCTCGCAACTTCCAAGATCAAGAAACTATCCTATCCAGAGGGAATTGCCGCAGAATCCATTTGATTATTATGCAGAAAATTTCTGTCAGGTGCGTGGGGGGCTGCTCGAACTGGCGGCGCTTGAAGATGTTTCTCTGAACGTTCGCCTGTATGCACTGGTCAAACTGGCGCATCAAATCTCTAGCTATTATCATCGTGACTGTGCATCAAATAACAATGACAGGCTGGAACGAGACTGGCGCCAGTCAATGGACAGGAAAAACCTGAAGAGTATTCAGAATTACCTGGAACAGGACGACTCGAGTAATCCACTTGCACTGTTGGTGATCCGCGCCATTCTGGATATAAAGATTACTCAGTTTCCAGATGAAAAATTAAGCCAGATAGCGCAGCATGCCTTTAAAAGCCTCGGTATGGATTCAGTTGCCAGTATATCGGAGATGCCGGTCGAGGAGATGCAGGCGGTCTATGATAGCCGGCGCCGCCTTGTCAGTCCGTCTGTGAATAAAAAAATAGATCATTATTTTACCCGTTATTTGTGCAATTGCCTGTTCCGGGAATGGTACTTTACCATGCCGGATACCTTTACCTACATGCAGATGCTGCTGATCCGAATGGCAATGTTGCGATTTCTTTTTTATAGCGAAGCGCGCCTCAAGCCGTTGCTTGAAGAGTACGAACATGCTGACAGTGATGGACGGCTCCCGCTTGAGGCTGAGCTTGATTCACTGGCGATCAGGCTGGTTTATAACTTCGCCCGTGCGGTTGATCAAAACCTGTCTTTCCTGCAGCTTGTTTATACCGCAACCAGTGAGCAGGAGATGTTTAATTTTGACTACTCACTGGCATTTGTGAAGTTCTAGCGAGAGTCTGGAAAAGCAGCCCGGAAAGGCTATATCGTGTCAATTTGTACTGTATTTATTGCTATGTAATTAGTTATAGATTGCCGGGTGATTCTGGACGTGTCTTTTCTCCAAGGCGGCTTTTCTTTTTAAATCATTTCAAATCAACAGCTTATATTTTTTTCTAACGAGTTGATGCTGAGCGCTATTGAAACTTTCGCCAGGCTGATCTGGCGGACATTTGTAGCGATCATTGCAGGGAACTTGCTAAAATAGTAATTAGAGTAATATCTTTGCAGGCTCACTTTGACTGGATGGATCCCCGGGACAATGTATTACGACTTTTTCAATCTGAATGAACACCCGTTTCGACTGACGACAGATCCGAAATTCCTGTTTCTGAGCAGCAGTCATTCCCGCGCCAGGGCGTATATGGAATACGCTGTGCGCAATCATGACAAATTGTTTATTCTTTCCGGCGAAATCGGCTCTGGCAAGTCGCTGGTTATTCAGGATCTCCTGTCCAGCCTGGATGACTCTACGCTGGCATTCAGAATACACCAGACCTTACTGAACAATGTTGAATTTTTGCAAATGTTGCTGCGTGAGTTTGGGATAAAGTCTTTCCATGATCGCAAAGTGGAGTTGCTGGATCAGATTTATACCTACCTGGTGGAACAGCACAGAAACAACAAACAGGTCATCCTGATTGTCGATGAGGCACAGAATCTGGCGCCAGAAGTTATGGAAGAAATCCGTCTGTTACTTGAATTCGAGAAAGATGGAAATGAACTGTTGAGCCTGTTTTTGATCGGACAGCCGGGACTGAATGCTATTATCGATCAGCCGGAACTGGAACAACTTCGGCAGCGTGCGCGTTTACGTTATCACCTCGAAGCGTTGGGCGAAGAAGATATCGAAGACTATATAAACCATCGCCTGGATGTAGCGGGTGAGGAGCATACGGTTTCTATTGATAGCGATGTTTTCCCCCTGATTTATGAATATACCGGTGGCCGGCCGCGCCTGATCAATGTCCTTATGGACCATGCGCTTACCTGTGCCTTTGTGGATAGCAAAAAGCAGATCAGCATAGACATGATTCAGACATCGATCGCTGAATTGAACTGGCAGCCATTTGATATCTCAGCAGAAAATATACCTGTATTGACGAATGGCAATGATGCGAATGCTGTAATCAGTGATGAGATGACGATCACCGCAAGCCGAAAAATTATTGTGCGCAAAAACGGGCGCTGGGTTGGCGAATACCCGCTGAATAAACAGTGTTTTAATATTGGCAGGCACAGTGATAATGATATCGTTCTTAAAGAACCACGTATCAGCCGCCTGCATGCCCAGATTATTCTGAATGATGATGAAATATTTATTCAGGATATGAACAGCAAGAATGGCACCTTCAATGGTGAGACACGGATCGATCTGCATGCCCTGCAGCTGGGCGACGTGATTACTATTGCTTCCTATGAGCTGGCCTTTACCAGCATAGATGAAGAAAACGTGGGTGATATTACCGAATCAGTTAATATTCTGCAGTATCCTTTCCAGTCGAAGAACAAACACTAAACGACAGGTTCCTGATTCGTTTCTGCACCGATCGTCTACCGCGCGATCAGAATTTTATTATTTTTTATTTTGCTGCATAAACTACTAAAGGCTTTAGTGGCTGCTAGATCTATCGGTTTACCGCCTTCAAAACTGAAGTGGCTGTCAGCCAGGCTAAATAAAAGTTCCAAAAGGGTGTCCAGATATAATGGTAGGATGTGCTGAGTGAAACGAAGCGCATCGTTCGCGTGTCTAAATAGCTGTTCCAAATACCAGATCACTTGTGAATTTCCACGTTCGTGGTGAGCCCTTCGGTTTCGCTCAGGAGAGCCTTGTCGAACCATGAGCGTGGAAATACTGTGAATAGAG
>JASBTR010000178.1 GCA_030148325.1 Gammaproteobacteria bacterium | reverse complement strand
CACTCTATTCACAGTATTTCCACGCTCATGGTTCGACAAGGCTCTCCTGAGCGAAACCGAAGGGCTCACCACGAACGTGGAAATTCACAAGTGATCTGGTATTTGGAACAGCTATTTAGCCTGAAATGATGCGCTTCGTTTTACTCAGCACATCCTACTTTATAATATCTGGACACCCTTTTGGAACAGTTATTTAGTCGTTTGAAGATGTAGAGATCATCCAGCGATTCCAGCAACTTTTTTTCATCGATGCGTTACCATAGATTCGCTTTCTGTAACGGTTTGTCATCTGGCCAGTCGAGGAGGACTACATGCGTGGTATCGAGTACCGTATCAATGGCTTTCTTTTGCCGTTTGCGAAATTCTCGATGTTTCTTTTCGTGGATCCGTTTGCAGTGGCATGGTTAGTGAGGAAGGCAGATCAAGTTGATCTGTTCAGGTAGCTAATGATGCGAGGTGACAAGTCGTTGACTTCAAGCAAGAAACGGCCATACAAGCGTACCGCACAGCGCTGAATTGTAATGAATAACCGGGAGTTCTTGCGGTATTTACCGATTTCCTGTTTGTCAGCTTGCGAGAGCGTCCAGTCTCTGGCCATTTCCTCATCGGAGAAATCCTGCGGCAGAGTCACCGGTCGATAGTGTTGTCGCTGATTCAGGAAATGTTCATTGACTGTCATGCGTCTTTATTTGTTTTTATTAGGGTCTGTTGATCTTTCAGATGTTAGGCTGATTTTGAGGAAATTTCAGTCCTGACAAGGCATTTTTTACGTATCAATGCACTCCATTGATAGTAAAAAATAACGCAGGCAGGGCTAAAATTAGCCAAAATCAGACAATAGATGAAAGATCAACAGACCCTAGTAGCCCGCTTCTTTCTGGTGCCGGAAGGCAAGTAGATACACAGAATCGGCTTTTATATCAAAGTGATATAGTGCCACATAGCCAGAGTCTCCGAAGGGAATGATTAACTCGCGCAGCTCGGGCAAATCATCAAACGGTCGACCTATCTCCGGTTCAGTTTCCAACAGTGCGAACAGGTGTTCGATGGTTTCACCAGCTCGCCTCGCCGCCTGGGGATTTTTTCCAGCCAGAAACAATCGACTTCGCTCCAATCCTTGTGCCGCACCTTCCGTGACAATTATTCGTGGCATTGAGGGATCTCGGTCTCTTTATCCGTACCCCAGGTATTCAACCAGTCGCGCACTTCCTGACCGGTCAGGTGTCGCCCGGTTTCCTTATAAGCCGTCCAGGACGCCAGGGCCTCCTGCTTGAAACTCTCGCGCGCCTCCTCGCGTTCAACGTAGTCGCGGATCGCTTCGCGCATAATCCAATGTGCCGAACGGTGCCGCACGTCAGCCAGGTGCTGGATGCGACTTTTCAAATCGTCGTCAAGTTTAACCGATGTTGCCATACTGGAATCCTCATTATTACCAGGTAGTACCTTTTATTACTATATCACAAATTCACAGGTTCACCAGGCAGTAAAGAAAACCCTCGTTTTATTTACTCAATCCTGAACCTTCAGGATCTTCCTCAACATTGCCCTTTTCCTGCGCCAAAATCGAGTTTTCACTCCGTAATCCTTCACTTCTACCCTCGGTTTTTCCATCATGGCGCATTGTGACGCCGTTTATAAGGGGGGGGACCATCTCGTCACCCTACGCCTGGTAAAACAGATTGAAATGGAATTTTAACCGCCGGCGACAAATCTCAAACTTTTCACGCCGGGGCAGCACCCGATACTCGATTTCCAGCAATTTCCCGGTGATGTTTCTTCGCCAGCAACAGGTAAACCGCCGGCACGACAAAAAGGGTAAACAGCGTGCCAATCCCCAGGCCGGTAGCGATGGTCAGGCCGATATGAAAACGGCTGACTGCGCCCGGGCCGCTGGCGAGCAGGAGCGGAAACATGGCTACAATCATGGACACGGTAGTCATCAGGATGGGCCGCAGACGAATCGCGGCAGCGAGTTCCACCGCCTGTCGTTTGTCCAGCCCTTCTTTGATCTGTAACTGGTTGGCAAACTCGACAATCAGGATACCATTCTTGGCAATCAAACCGATCAGGGTAATGAGACCCACCTGGGTATAGATATTTATGGTTGCAAAGCCCAGCGTGATAAACGCCAGTGCACCGGCGATCGACATGGGCACCGACACCAGGACAATCAGCGGATCGCGCCAGCTTTCGAACTGGGCCGCGAGCACCAGATAGATCACCAGAATAGACAGAAAAAACGTCACTACCAGCGCACTGCCCTGCCTGGTGAACTGACGCGACTGCCCGGCGTAGTCCCAGCCGAAGCCGCGCGGAAACAGATCGCGTGCCGTCTCTTCCAGGTAGGCGAGTGCCTCTCCCAGTGGCACGCCCGGCGCCATGACACCCATCAGGGTCAGCGAATTGAGCTGCTGAAACTGGGTGCGCTGGCTGGGTTCGACGCTTTCCTTCAACTTAACAAAGGCATCCAGCGGCACCAGCGGTGCAGCGCCCAGATCACGCGCGGCATTGGTCGGTGTCAGGCCGGTCGACAGGTTGACCAGTTCGCCGGAACCGGGCCGGATATAATAATCCTTCAGCATGGCGGGTTGCAGGCGGAACTCACGCGCCACCTGAGGAATAACCTTGTAACTGCGACCTTCAAGACTGAAACGGTTGACATCATTACCCCCCAGCAGGGTCGCCAGGTTACGCCCGATATCCGCCATACTGATGCCCAGATCGCCGGCACGATCACGATCGATTACCACAGTGGTGCGTGGACGCGTGTATTGCACATCTTTCATCAGGAACATAAAACGGCCACTGCCCATAGCGCGGCCGATCAACTGATTAGCCATGGCATCCAGCGTCTGATAGCCGGCGTCGCTGGTGATGACAAACTGCAGCGGCAGGCCGCCACCGGAACCCGGCAGGCTGGGCCGTGGGAACACCGCAGTCTGGAAACCGGCAATACGCGCCAGCTTTTGCTGTATTTCCGGTTGCACCTGCATCTGCGAGCGCGGTCGCTGTGACGGCGGCTGCATTTTAAAACCGCCAAAGGTAGTGGTGGGATCACCACGTCCCAGCAGAAAAAAACTTTCGTGATACTCGGGCACGCTTTCAAACGCGCTGACAATCTGCCGCGTATACGTCTCATTGTATTCCAGGGTAGCGGTCTGCGGTGCGGTGGCCTGGAAAAACAGGATGCTTTGATCTTCCACCGGCGCCAGTTCATTTTTGCTGGTGACAAACATAAAGAAGATCGACACCAGTACTACAAAGGCAAACAGCAGCGTCGCCGGCAAGACTTCCAGGGAGCTATGCAGACGCCGCTGATAAGCTGCCGCCAGACGTTCAAACCAATGCTCGACCCATTGTTCAAAACGCCCCTGCTGACCGTGCGCCTTGAGTACTCGGGAGGACAGCATCGGCGACAGGGTCAACGCCACCACGCCCGAGATCAGCACCGCACCGGCCAGGGCAAAGGCAAACTCGGTAAACAGGGTGCCCACCAGTCCCCCCATAAAACCGATCGGTGCATACACGGCTACCAGTGTCGTGGTCATGGCAATCACCGGCAGGGCCAGCTCACGCGCACCGATCAGCGCCGCGTCGAAACGTGACTTGCCCATTTCAATATGTCGGTGCACGTTTTCAACCACGATAATAGCGTCGTCCACTACCAGCCCAATCGCCAGTACCATTGCCAGCAGTGTCAGCAGGTTTATGGAAAAACCCATCAACAGCATCAAAAATGCACCGCCCACCAGCGACAGCGGCACGGCCACGGCCGGCACAATCGCAGCGCGCATCGAACCTAACGACAGATAGATCACGATCAAGACTATGCCGACTGCTTCAATCAGGGTTTTGAATACTTCATCGATAGAATCTTCAATAAAGACACTGGCGTCGTAGGGTATGTGCGCCTGCAGACCTTGCGGCAACTGTTTGCGAATTTCCGGCATCAACTCACGCACGCGTTTGGCGACGTCCAGCGGATTGGCGCCGGGTGCCTGCTTGACGCCAACAAAAATAGCCGGCTTGCCTTTGTACCAGCTAATGGAATCGTAGTCCTCCGCGCCGAGCTCGGGCGTGGCCACATCTTCCAGCCGCACCAGCGCACCATCCGCGGAACGCACGACCAGTTTGCGAAAATCTTCGACATTGGCAAGATCGGTGGTAGCGGTGAGGTTAATCGCCGTATAGGCGCCCTTGGATTGACCGATGCCGGCCAGGTAATTGTTGACGCGCAGCACCTCGCGTACATCATTGGCAGTTACATTCAGCGCTGCCATGCGTTCTGGATCCAGCCAGATACGCATGGCGAAGGTCTTGTTGCCGATCAACTCGGCCTTAGCCACGCCGGGCACAGCCTGCAATTGCGGCTGGGCAACGCGCAACAGGTAATCGGTGATCTGTGAGGGCCGCATGCTCTCGCTGTAAAACGCCAGATACATGAGCGCAGTCGTCTCTCCGGTAGTGGAGTCGATCACCGGGTTATCCGCTTCATCCGGAAGAACATTGCGCTGGCTGGCCACCTTGGCCTGGATCTCAGCGACCGCGGCATTGGGATCATGGTTGAGTTCCATATGGACCTGTATGGTCGAGCGGCCCTGAGTAGAACGCGCGAACAAATAATCAATCCCGTCCGCCTCCGCGATCGCCTGCTGCAGCGGTGTTGTAATAAATCCCTTGACCAGTTCACTGCTGGCGCCCGGATAACTGGTGGTCACACTGACCACAGTGTTTTTGGTTTCCGGATACTGGCGCACTTCCAGTGAAAACATCGCCCGAATGCCAACCAGCAGAATCAGCAGGCTGATGACGCTGGCCAGTACCGGTCGCTTGATAAACAGATCGGTGAATTTCATCTGCCGTTAACCTGGCCAAGCAAGGGCACACTGTTATCGACTGTCACCCGTTGGCCATTGCGCAGCTTGTTCTGCCCGGCCGCCACCACCTGCTCACCCGCCTGCAGGCCTTCGATGATTTCCACACGGCCGGCGCGCACTTCACCGGTTTTTACCGGGCGGTTCTGCACCACCAGGCCGGTATCCTGTTGCTGCAAAACGAACACCGACTCACCATAAGGATTATAGGTCACCGCCGTACGCGGTAACGTAAGGATATTGTTGCGCAGCGGCAATACCGTACTGACCTCGGCAAACATGCCGGGGCGTAGCAACTGATCCGGATTGTCCAGCGTCGCCCGCAGACGCAATGTGCGCGTACCGGTATCGATGCCCGGATTGATCACGCTGATCACCCCCGTGAAGCGACGATCCGACCAGGCCTGCACCTTGACTTCCACCGCCTGCCCGACGCGTACCTGGGCAAGGTGGCGTTCCGCCAGATTATAGTCCACATAGATAGGATCCAGCGCCTGCAAAGAGACAATAGCGTCTCCCGGAGACAGGTACTGTCCAAGGTTAATATCGGTAATACCCAGCTGCCCACCAAACGGTGCCCTGATAGTTTTCTTCCGGATCAGGGCGCGCTTCGCAGCCACCGCCGCCCTGGCGCTGTCGAGGTTGGCGCGCGACGCATCGTAATCGGAGCGCGACACCGTTTTATCCTCGAGTAGCTTGCGCGCACGCTCAAACTGCAGTCTGGCAAGGGTGCGCTGAGCAATAAGACCTCGCAGATCGGCTTTGTCGACGCTATCATCCAGGCGCAGCAGCACCTCGCCGGCGTTCACTCTCTGACCGGATCTGGCAAGGATCTCACTTACCTGACCGGCCACCTCGGTAGTAACAAAAATGCCCTGAGTCGCTGTCACACTGCCGACCGCATGCATATAAGGCTGCCAGCTTTCCACACTGACCTCGGCCGCTGCGATCACCGCCGGAGGGGGTGGCCGAGACATCATGGCCGCCATTTGCAGGCCGCGGTAATACTTCCAGCCGAAAATCCCGCCGAAGATCACAAGCAAAAACAGAATCACCAGAATCAGGCGTTTGCTCACAATACTGTTTCTCCAAACTGCATCAAAAGACAGAACGCGAACTGTAACAAAAATCTGTCAGGCTTGAATGAATTATAAATTCCTACACAGGCACATCCCCTGCCCCTGTTGTTACACCCCAGTTTTGTAAGGGATATAATACATCTTTTTTACACCCATGATTAAGCGACAACTATTACCCGGGCGCCGCGGCATGCTAGAATGCTGTTATACTCGAGTACAGGCGTACAATAAACGCCAGGCAGAATTCATATTCAGGAGACAGTCATGTCTGAACTACAGTTTAAAAATGAATTAACCGATGAAATCAAGGTGTCCCCCGCCGCAACTGAACAACTGCTGGCCATTATGAATAATGAGGAAGGCGTTAACGGCATTCGCATTTTTGTTTCGGGCGGCGGTTGCAGTGGCATGACATACGGCATGACTTTTGTCGACAGGCCCAGCGATTTTGATGCCGTGCTGAAAAAGGATGACGTCAATATTTACATCGATGCGGTCGCCCTGGGTTTCCTTGAGGGCGTGGAAATCGACTATCAAAATGAAGGACTCAATCAGAGCTTCGTGTTCAAGAACGTCTTTGCCAATTCCGGTGGTGCCGGCAGCTGTGGCGGATGTGGCTCCGCCGGTGGCGGCTGCGCCTGAATCTCTGTTTTGTATGTACGCCTTCAGGCGTACATACTATTGCTGAAGCTATACCTACGCTGACGGATTATCGTCATTTCCCCACGTATCCTGCTCATTGCCCAGCCCGGTAGCTACCGTATTGCGCCCTATCTTGAGGCCGGCAGGGGTATGGGGCTGGCAATACAGATTGCCTCCCGCGGCGAACATTCACTGATTTCCGAAGTCCATGATGGGCTGCATGTTGATCTTGATGATCCGGACAGCGCCCTTGCCGATATTCTCCGACAGGCTGCAAAAACGCCCTATGTCGGCGTGCTTGGTTGTGATGACAGCACTGTAGAGCTGGCGGCACGTGCGGCTGCCCAACTTGGCCTGCCCCACAACCCGCCAGAAGCGGCAAGGTTAACCCGGCGCAAGGATCTGGCGCGGACGCATCTCGCCCGCAACGGCTGTGCTGTTCCTCGCCACTGGCTGATAGACCTTGAGCGTAAGCTCGATCAACAGATCGCAGACATCCGCTGGCCCTGCGTCATCAAACCACTCAACCTCTCTGCCAGCCGCGGCGTCATTCGCGCGGATAACCGCGCCGAGTTTCATGCAGCGCTTGCGCAAATCCGCAGCATCATTGCGAATTCAGGCGATGAATTCGAACAGCAACATGTGCTGGTGGAAGAATATATTGATGGTATCGAGGTAGCCTATGAGGGCTTCCTGGAGGAGGGTCGCTTGCGCACCCTGACTATTTTTGACAAGCCCGATCCCCTGACCGGCCCTTTCTTTGAAGAAACCATTTATGTCACACCTTCACAACTGCCTGATGCAGTACAGGAAAAAATCAGTCGACGTGTGGCCGAGGCCTGTTGCGCCTACGGCCTGATAACCGGCCCAGTGCATGCTGAGCTTCGTATCAATGAAGAGGATGTGTGGATACTGGAAGTCGCCTGCCGCACCATTGGCGGTGACTGCGCCCGCAGTCTGGATCAGGGCAACTTCAATCTTGAAGAGTTGACGCTGGCGCTGGCCACAGGTAAATCTGTCAGTACACAGCCGCTGGAGGATGCCCGGGGAGTGATGATGATCCCGGTCAAACAGGCGGGTATTTTAAGACGGGTCGAGGGTCTGAGTGAGGCGCAAAAAGTCGAGCACATTGAAAGCATCGATATCATTATGCGCGAGGGTCATGAACTTATTCCACTGCCCGAAGGCAACCAGTATCCCGGTTATATTTTTGCCCGCGCCGAGACCCCGGATGCCGTTATTCAGGCGCTGCGTGAAGCCCATGCAAAACTGAATTTTGTCGTTGCCCCCGTCATCCGTCTGCAACGACAATAAGCTCGGTCTATTTCTTGCCGCCACCACCCTCATGGAAACCGGCCGGCATCTGGCCATAATCACCTTCACCAAACAGGAAACCCAGCATGTGTTTTTCAATCAACTCAAGGTTGCGCACATCGGCCGTTGACAGACCATTTTCATTGATGATGACAGTCAGACGTTCCAGCCACTTTTTCCAGCCTTCCCTGGAAACATTTTCATAAATACGCAGTCCAATATCCCCCGGATGCGGCGGACTGTCCAGTCCTTCCGCTTCTTTTTTCAATACCACACACTCTACCATTCTTGTCATAATTAACCTCGACGTTCTGTTTCCTGATATTTAATCTCTAAGGGTTTAATTCCCCGCTGCTTGCCGCGAAAGAAAGACCGGTTCAACTATTTTTTCGTCTATTCCTGTTCGTACTTTTTCAATAATACGCCATCATCACCACAACAGTCTGCGGCACATACCTTAAGCTGATGTATTTCTTCCCAGCTGCCATTGAGATATACATCAACCGGTAAATTCTGTTTCGCACAGTCACAGCCCTTATCATTATACACGTAAACATGTTTTAGTCCGGCGCGTAGCGCAGCGTCCCGCGCACTAAACAGCATCGCATCGTCCGTTTCCGGCAGGTGGCTTAATTTATAGACTGGAAAGAATTTTGTAATATGCCAGGGGCTATCCCCACCCAGGTTGTCACGAATTCAGCAGGCCATGCGGTAGTGTTCATCGGCGCTGTCGTTTTTGCCGGGAATAATATTGGTGCGCGTTTCCACATGTATGCCCAGTTCATGGGCTTTTTTGATCGAATGCAGGACCTGTTCTACCTTTGCCGGCTTGCAGATGTCCTGATAAAAATCATCCCGCAGGCTCTTGATGTCTGAACACAGAACATCAATATGCGGCGCAGCCAGTTCCAGCGCTTCATCGGTGACATAGCTGTTGGAGACATATACGGTATAGAGTCCGGCTTCATGCGCCAGCTGGCTGACATCAATAATGTATTCAAGCCAGACCGCCGGCTCGGAATAGGTAAAGGCGATCCCCTGTACCTCGGCGCGCAGTGCAGCTTCAACCAGCGTTTCAGGCGCCACCCAGGCTTCCGTGGACTGACCCTTCGCCAGTTCATCAAGCGCTGTCACGCCCCATGAAATATCCAGATTATGGCAACCGCCGCAACGAAAACTACAGCCATAGCTTCCCACCGACATAATCCGGCTTCCCGGGCGATAATGCCTGACAGGCTTGTCTTCAATCGCACCGATTTCAATCGCGGATAAAATACCGTAGGACAGGTTGTACAAAACACCATTACGGTTGACATGGGCCTGACAGAAGCCGCGTTGTCCATGTCCAATCTTGCAGCGCCAGGGACACAGATGACAGCGGGTCGTACTGTTGTCCAGTTTTTCCTGCAGGCGGGTTTCAACAAGCTGGTACTGACGGGGAGATGTGTCTCGCATGTATTTTATTTTTGCCGGGTAATAAACAAACGGCGGTTATTCTAGCAGAAAATCGGCTTCAACTGTTCCGTCCTGACAGGGAACGTTAATGCGCTGATGATTGATCGTCATGTCTGTTTTTTCTCCCGTCTGGTATGAGAACGCCTTTGTTAAATAGTAAGTATGTCCATCAATAACGCAGGGATAATACACGCCGCGTTCCTGCATGGCACAGATAAAGTTATACATTCTTTTCGCTGTCCAGTCTGTACTCAGGATGAAATCTTCTTTTGCGGGAAAGGACTGGTAGCTGGCCTGTGTTTCATCCTGCACCTGCCCCGGGCAGAACTGATGTTCAATCTGATCCAGCAGGGCCAGCAGCAGATCACGCCCGGCCTCAGCCAGCTGATAACAGGCCGCAGAATAAGTGATTCCATCCGCCATGCTTACCCGCCTCTGCGCAAGAACCGCTCCCGCATCCAGCTCAGGCGAGACATGGTGCAGGCTAATACCGAAATCAGCACCCTGCCTGAACTGCCAGAATACGGGATCTGGCCCACGGTGAGCAGGCAGCAATGAAGGATGCAGGTTGATACAGCCACGCGCCGGAATCGCGCACAGTTCCTCGGACAAACGATGCGAAAAACAGGACACAAAAATAACATCGGGTGAATAGCACCGGATCCGTTCAGCGCAGCCTGCTCCATCCAGACCGGCTCGAATAAGCGGAATACCATGCGTAAAGGCCAGTGACTCCAGAGAGCTACGCGAAGCATCAAACACCGGAAACCTTGCATCCCGCTCATGGCCACGATCATCGGCTACAATCGCCTGAACAACATGGCGTGAATCCAGTAAAGCCTGGAGTGGAATCAGAGACAGGGCCGTTGATGAACCGATGTGAACGATGTTCATTATGGGAAGTGGGGATAAAATTGGTCGGGGTGAGAGGATTCGAACCTCCGACCACCGGCACCCCATGCCGGTGCGCTACCAGGCTGCGCTACACCCCGTTGTAAGTTACTGATTATTTTCCAGAAGTGGATACTCAGAAACGACGGCAATGATACCTCAGGCGCTGATAAGATGGAATGCCTGATGGATGATTTAATCCTTTAGACAAGGATTTTCTGTGTCTCAGAGCTTACAGAAAAGAGTCCGCTTTAGCTGACTTAACAGGAAAGAAGATCCCTGATTTCTTCAAGCTCCACACGAATTTCATGCAAGGTTTCCTTGCTGTTCTTCTGGCTTTCCTTGTTTTCGTCGCTTTCGGAAAGCTGAAGACGCGCGCCGCCAATGGTGTAGCCCTGCTCATAGAGCAAGGCCCGGATCTGGCGGATCATGATCACATCCTGACGCTGGTAGTAGCGCCGATTGCCCCGCCGTTTTACCGGTTTGAGCTGGGGAAATTCCTGTTCCCAGTAGCGCAGCACGTGAGGTTTAACGTTGCACAATTCGCTAACTTCACCAATTGTGAAGTAGCGCTTGCCGGGTATGGGAGGTAATTCGTTATTGTTGGTTGGTTCCAGCATACGCCTCTACTCTGGCTTTCAGTTTCTGACCGGGACGAAAAGTGACTACGCGGCGTGCGGTAATCGGAATTTCTTCCCCGGTCTTGGGATTTCTGCCCGGCCGCTGCTTTTTGTCACGCAGATCAAAATTGCCAAAACCGGATAATTTTACCTGTTGTCCATTTTCCAGTGCGCCTCGAATCTCCTCGAAGAACATCTCCACAATTTCCTTGGCTTCGCGCTTGTTGAGCCCAAGTTCTTCAAACAATCTTTCTGCCATTTCGGCCTTGGTCAACGCCATATTTCTTATTCTCTCAATGTAGCCCCAAGTTCAGCACCCAGGGCGCTGACAACATTATGAATTTCAGAATCCACTTCACTATCTGTAAGAGTGCGTGAAAGATCCTGTAAGGTCAAGCCCAGCGCGAGACTTTTTCTACCAGAATCAATACCTTCGCCCATATACACATCAAATAGCTCAACATTCTTCAGCCTCGAAGAGGCCGCCCGAAGAATACAGTCATGCACTTTCTGTGATTCTATGGCTTCGTCCACAATCACGGCGATGTCCCGGCGAATCGCCGGAAATCTGGATAATGGTGAAAAAGCCGGAACCTGACCCTCTTGCACATACTCCAGGGCCAGTTCAAAGACAAAGACCCGTTGATTCAGGCCCAGAGCCCGCTCAACCTCAGGATGTAATGCCCCAATATACCCCAATAAATTTCCATTCTGACTATAAATAGCCGCACTTTGTCCCGGATGCAAGGCTGGATGCGCTTTTACCCGAAATTCAACACCCCTGGTTTTGCCGCCCAGGCTCACCAGCGCCTCTACATGCGCCTTGATATCATAGAAATCCACCTTGCGGCTTTCCATGCCCCACTGCGGTGGCCAGGCCTCACCAGTCACTGCCCCGGATATCACCATTTTTTGCTGCAATTCAGCATCTTGCATTACAAACTTAAGACCGGACTCGAATAAGAATAACCTATTTTGCTGGCGATTCAAGTTATAAATGACCGCCTGCACCAAACCCGGCCAGAGACTGGTACGCATCACCGACAGGTCGCTGGAAATAGGATTCAGCAGCGCCACCGATTTCTGCGCCGGATCCAGCAGTTTCTGTATTTTGGGATCGACGAAACTGTAGGTGATCGCCTCATAGTAACCCCGCTGCACCAGCACCTGACGGATTTGCTGCATGCTAATCCGGGTTTCACTGCTGGGCTGCATCTGGAGACGAATATGCGGCCGGGATTCCGGCAAATTGTCATAGCCATGAATCCGACCGATTTCCTCGATCAGATCCACTTCATGTTCAATATCAAAACGAAAAGCCGGTGGCGTGACACGCCAGCCGCCGTCAATCACTTCCACAGCCATATCCAGCCCTGAGAGTATCTCTACGACCTTATCAGAAGCAACTTCAACCCCCAGCACCCGCTGAATACGCGCCTCACGCAGCGCTACCGGCGTCCTGGCAGGCAGATCCTCTTTCCGAGTCTGCTCGATGATCGGTCCCGGTCGTCCACCCACAATTTCCAGTAACAGTGCGGTGGCTCGCTCCATCGCTTCGCGCTGCAGTTCAAATGACACGCCCCGCTCAAAACGGTGGGAGGAATCCGTGTGCAGACCGTAGCTTCGCGCCCGCCCGGCTATCGCCAATGGATTGAAATAGGCACTTTCAAGGAAAATATCCTGGGTATCATCACTAACGGCAGAATCCGCCCCGCCCATAATGCCCGCAAGGGCCAGCGGCGCCATGCTGTCGGCAATCAACAGGCTGCCCTGTTGTAGTTTGATTTGCTGGCCATCCAGCAGGGTCAGCGACTCGCCATCGCTTGCGTGACGAACGACAATTTCACCCTTCAACTTCGCCAGATCGAAGGCGTGCATGGGCTGTCCCAGCTCCAGCAGGATAAAGTTGGTCACATCGACCACCGGCCCCAGGCTGCGCAGGCCGCTGCGGCGCAGCTTCTCCTGTAACCAGAGAGGTGTGACTGCTTTGGGATCGATGTCACGGATAATTCGGCCCACATAGCGCGGGCAGTCGGCCCCGGCCTCCAGTTTTACCGGCAGCAAATCTCCGATTTCAGCGGCAAGTTCGGCAATCACGGGGGGGGTCGGCTTTATCCTGTTCAGGCCGCCGACTTCCCGGGCAATACCGGCAACGCTCAGGCAGTCACCACGGTTGGGCGTCAGCCCCAGCTCGATGCTGACATCATCCAGTTTCAGATAGTCACGGATATCAAGACCCACCGGCGCACCAGTCGGCAATTCCATCAGCCCGTCCGCCTGCTCGGCCAGGCCCAGTTCCTGCTCGGAACAGAGCATGCCGTGAGAAGGCATCCCACGTAATTTGGATTTTTTAATCTTCAGGCCGCCCGGCAGTTTCGCCCCCACCAGCGCCGCCGGTACTTTCAGGCCGGTGCGAACATTGGCGGCACCGCAGACGATGTCCAGAGGCTCATCAGCGCCCACATTGACTTTACAGACGCGCAGCTTGTCGGCATCGGGATGCGACTCAACTGACAGCACTTCAGCCACTACAACCTTCTCGAATTCGGCCGCCACCGGCTCGACAGCCTCCACTTCCAGCCCCGCCATGGTCAACTGATGTGCAAGCGTCTCGGTGTCAATATCGGGATTGACCCACTCTCTTAACCATTTTTCACTGAATTTCATATTGCCCTTTTATCTGTAATGGATAATTAACGCAGAGGACGCAGAGACGCGGAGTCGCAAAGAATAAAATGTAACAAAATTATTTTCTCCGCGTCTCTGCGTTCTTTGCGTTTAATATAACCCTTTATATTTAAGCCACGGCGGCTACGCGAACTGCTTAAGGAACCTCAAATCATTCTCAAAAAACAGCCGTAAGTCATTGACTCCATAGCGTAACATGGCCAGCCTTTCGACGCCCATGCCAAATGCAAAGCCAAGGAATTCCTCGTCATCAACGCCCACGTGACGCAGCACATTCGGGTGCACCATGCCGCAGCCCAGCACTTCCAGCCAGCCGGTGTGGCTGCACACGCGGCAACCTTCACCGTTGCACATCACGCATTCGATGTCGGCTTCTGCCGACGGCTCGGTAAAGGGAAAATAAGAAGGCCGAAAGCGTACCGACAGATCATCGCGTTCAAAAAAACGATGCAGGAAATCGATCAGGATGGCTTTCAGATCAGTGAAACTGACATTCTCATCCACCATCAGCCCCTCTATCTGGTGAAACATGGGCGTATGGGTTAGATCCGAATCACAGCGGTAGACCCGCCCCGGGGCAATCACCCGCAGCGGTGGTTTCTGCTTTTCCATCACCCGAATCTGAACCGGTGATGTATGGGTGCGCAGCATGGTTTTATCGGCAAAATAGAAGGTATCGTGCATGGCCCGCGCGGGGTGGGACTCGGGAATGTTCAGGGCTTCGAAGTTATGCTCCTCATCCTCGATTTCCGGGCCGGTCGCCACCTCGAACCCCATCTGTCGAAACAGATCCTCGATGCGTTCCATAGTGCGGGTCACTGGATGCAGACCGCCACTGGGCAGACTGCGTCCCGGCAGGGTGACATCCAGGCTTTCCGCCGCCAGCTGGGCATTCAGCGCCTCGGCCTGCAGACTCTGCTTACGCGCTTCCAGTGCCTGCTGTACCGCTTTTTTGGCGTTGTTAATTGCCTGCCCGGCTTTGGGTCGCGCTTCTGCAGAAAGACTGCCCAGGGTTTTCATACGCTCGGTAAGCGCACCCTTCTTGCCCAGATAGCGCACCCGAATTTCATCCAGTGACCTGAGATCAGCACTGCCCTCAATCGCGGCGCTCGCCTCGCTAATAATCTGTTCCAGTTCCTGTTGCACACTTCGCCCCATAAAGATTCAGGAAACACGCTCTGATTCATTGTATTCACCCTTCGACAAGGCTCTCCTGAGTTTGACGAAGGGCTCAGGGTGAACGCTCAATGTTTCCTTCAATACATAAAAAAAGGGAAGACTGAAGCCTCAGCCTTCCCCTTATTGTCACGTTTTCAGCACCTGCCCGAATAATCCGTGCAGGAATGAACGACGTTATGCTATCAATTCGACAGGTTGGCCTTGGCTTTTTCTGCTAAGGCTGCAAATGCGACCTTGTCAAAAATTGCCATGTCCGCCAGCACCTTACGATCGATTTCAATCGAAGCCTTTTTCAGGCCATTGATGAAACGGCTGTAGGACAGACCACATTCCCGTGCGCCTGCATTGATGCGGGCAATCCAGAGGGCGCGAAACTGACGCTTGCGTTGCTTGCGACCGATATAGGCATACTGACCGGCCTTGGTGACGGCCTGAACCGCAACCCGGTAAACGTTCTTGCGACGGCCATAATAACCCTTGGCCTGATCCAGTACTTTTTTATGGCGTGCACGAGCAGTGACGCCGCGTTTTACTCTTGGCATAGTCTCACCCTCCCCTTAACTATATGGAATCATTTTGCGAACGGCGGCCGTATCGGCTGCGCTGACCGCTTCACCGTTACGCAGCTGGCGCTTACGCTTGGTGGTCATCTTGGTGAGGATGTGGCTTTTGTTGGCGTTACCACGTTTGAATCCGCCGGACGCCCGACGCTTGAAGCGCTTAAGGGCGCCGCTGTTGCTTTTCATTTTAGGCATGCTCTTACTCCGCATTAGTTAATAAATAATAGTGAATCAGGTATGAAAAGGACCCGGGATCACTTCTTGTTGCCGCCAAAACCGGCGGCTGCACCATTTAAGGTGCATTTGCAGGTTCGCCTTCGGGCGAACGGTACGACTGAAGTCGTACCTACAGCTGTACATACAAAATTGTATGGGGGTTATTTCCTGTTTGGACCAATCACCATCACCATCTGCCGACCTTCCAGCCGTGGATACTGCTCGACCGTTCCATATTCTGCCAGATCGGCCTCGACACGTTTGAGCAGTTGCAGGCCCAGCTCCTGGTGCGCCATTTCACGTCCACGAAAACGCAGTGTAACTTTCGCCTTGTCGCCATTTTCAAGGAACCGTTTGAGATTACGCAATTTCACGTCGTAATCTCCCTTCTCGGTACCCGGCCGGAACTTTACTTCCTTGATATGGATTTGCTTCTGCTTTTTCTTCGCAGCATGGCGTTTCTTGTTCTCCTCGAACAGGAACTTGCCATAATCCATAATCCGGCAAACCGGCGGTTTCGCTTCTGGCGCGACTTCTACCAGATCCATGTCTGCATCATCCGCCAGCTGTTGTGCTTCCTGAATAGACAGAACACCCGCCTGTTCTCCATCTGATGTAATGACTCGCACTTCCGGTGCAGTTATTTCCGCATTGGTGCGCGTTTTCTTGGTCGCGATATTTTAACCCTCCAAATAACTGCGGCCGCGGCTCGCGATTTCTTCTGTGATTTTCTCGGCGAATGACGCTAATGTCATTCCGCCCAGATCCTCACCGCTTCGCGTGCGCACGGCCACAGTAGAATTTTCGACTTCCCTGTCTCCAACAATCAGGAGATAGGGTACTTTCTGTAGCGTATGTTCGCGGATCTTAAAGCCTACCTTCTCATTTCTCAAGTCAGCAATGGCTCGAATCCCCTGTTTTTGCAGTTTTTCTGCCACACTCTGCACATAAGTGGCCTGATTATCGGTAATCCCCATCACCACCGCCTGATTTGGCGACAGCCAGAGCGGAAAAGCACCGGCATAATGCTCAATCAGGATACCGATAAATCGTTCCAGCGAACCCAGGATAGCGCGATGCAGCATCACCGGTGTCTGACGCGATCCGTCCTCGGCTACATACTGGGCATCCAGTCGTCCCGGCATATTGAAATCCACCTGAATGGTGCCACACTGCCAGACTCTATCCAGACAGTCGCGCAGGGAAAACTCGATTTTCGGGCCGTAAAACGCGCCCTCGCCCGGCTGTAAATCCCATTCCAGATCCGTGGCATTGAGCGCCGTGGCCAGGGCCGCCTCGGCCTTGTCCCAGACCTCGTCTGACCCTACCCGTTTTTCCGGACGGGTAGACAGTTTGATGATGACATCCTCGAAACCGAAATCCCGGTACACTTCAAACAGCAGATCGATAAAGTCCGAGACTTCATCCTGAATCTGATCTTCGGTACAGAAAATATGCGCATCGTCCTGAGTAAAGCCGCGCACGCGCATCAGCCCGTGCAGGGTGCCGGACGGCTCGTTACGATGACAGGAACCAAACTCGGCCATGCGTAAGGGCAGGTCGCGGTAGCTCTTTAACCCCTGATTGTAAATCTGGATGTGACAGGGACAGTTCATAGGCTTGACCGCATACTCACGGTTCTCCGAATGGGTCGTGAACATGTCATCCTTGAACTTGTCCCAGTGGCCGGACTTCTCCCACAGCACCCGATCCGCCAGATTCGGCGTACGCACCTCACCATAACCATGCTGCCTCAGCAGCGTGCGCACATACTGTTCAATCTCCTGATACAGCACCCAGCCATTGTCGTGCCAGAAGATCATGCCAGGCGCTTCTTCCTGCGAGTGGAACAGATCCAGCTGGCGCCCCAGCTTACGGTGATCGCGCTTCTCGGCTTCCTCCAGTCGATGCAGGTAGGCCTTGAGCGCCTTTTTGTCACCCCAGGCGGTGCCATAAATGCGTTGCAGCATTTCATTGTTCGAATCACCGCGCCAGTAAGCCCCGGCCAGTTTCATCAGTTTAAAGGCCTTTATTTTACCGGTGGACGGCACATGCGGCCCGCGGCAGAGATCGGTAAACTCACCCTGTCTATATAAGGTTAGATCCTGATCCTCGGGGATGGATTCGATGATCTCAGCTTTGTAGTTCTCTCCCAGATCGCGGAAATAACGAATCGCCTCGTCACGCGACATCACGGAACGCTCGACAGGAATATCCTGCTTCACCAGCTCCTTCATTTTTTTCTCAATCACGGCGAGATCAGATTCGGTAAACGACTCATCGCGGGCAAAATCATAATAAAACCCGTCATCCACCACCGGGCCGATGGTCACCTGGGTTTTGGGGAAAAGCTGCTTCACCGCCTGCGCCATCAGGTGCGCGGCGGAATGACGAATAATTTCCAGCCCTTCCGCATCCCGATCAGTAATCAGCGAAAGCGATGCATCATGATCGATGACATAACTGGCATCGACCAGCTGCTCATCCACCTTACCAGCCAGGGTTGCACGTGCCAGACCGGCGCCGATATCAGCGGCGACCTCCATCACGCTAACAGGGTTTTCAAACTTACGTTTCGAGCCATCGGGAAGTGTAATTACAGGCATATCAGCACCTTTGTCAGCCAGTGGTGACCCCTACCAAAGGCCACATGAGGCGTCATTATTTTTTGAACCGGTAGAGGCTGGTAAACCCTCTAGCGCATTGACGGGGATAAATCCGGATTCCGCAGCTGAGCACTTAATATAATCAACAACTTAAAGCACCCATCAGCAAAACGCGAACTTTACAGGAATCAGGTTTATCCGTAAAGCCGGCTCAGGGGTGGTAGCAGGGATTTGGAACGCTTATTTCGAATAAACAACTTCGCCGCAAGCGGACGGGGTATTAAATCGTAGGCGCGAGCTTGCTCGCGAAAACGGTTGGATGAACCTCAAACTATTCGCGGGCGAGCCCGCTCCTACCGGTTTTCACCGCCCGCTCCTGCCTGTTCTCGCTGCAAACAGCGGGGAATTTAACCCATAGAGATTAAACCAGGATAGCAGCAAATTTTCAGGCTCGGTGCACGGTCACCTGCTGCATTTCGCTGTGCAAAATTTCACAGGCATGTTCGACAGCATCACGTTCACCATGAACAATCAACAGACACTGGTCTGCCTTGATGGCCTGCTCATACTGGTTAATGCTGTCTCTGGGGATCCCCATATTGTAAAGCGCAGCGCCAAAAACACTAAAACCACCACCGATGGCAACACCGTCGAGCCCGCACATCAGCGAGTCGACAAAAGGCCCTGCCGCCGCCAGTGGCCCAAAACCGGGTACCCAGAAAAATGCTGCACCCGACAATAGCCCCCACAGGCCAACCCAGAAATTACCCTGACGCCCCCGATAGCGAATACGGTCACCGACGTTGTAAAACCCGATCGGATGCGCCTCACTCTGACAACCCTTGCCGGCAATCGACACCTGCCTCAGATCAACGCCCGCTTGTTGCAATTCACTGAGCGCCTGCTCAGTAGCCTGGTGGGTCGGGTAAATAGAAACACAACAATTTTTTTTGCTCATCGCATTCTACGAAACAGTGACAACTCTGCCCGGGCGATGCTCCGGTTTCAGTCACTGAGTCATAATAATGAGCTACAGGTGGAAATATGGCTGTCACCCAGGTGACAGACACAGTAAGGCCACTGGCGAGAGATGATAAGCCTGTACGGCAGGTTTTAAGCCTTTTTTTGCTGCTTCGTCTGTGGCAACGCCTCACCCGCATACTGGTGCAGGCTCTCCAGATCAGCAACTTCACTGTGGAACTTGTGTTTGTGTAGAATGCCCTGCTTGCGCCAGTGTTGAAGATGGCGGTTAACGACCTGGCGCACCGACCCGACCATGCGCGCCAGCGCCTCGTCATGCAGATCATTAATCAAATTCAGATGATGCCCGCCATCGGCAGACTGAGGGTGATGCGGCACAACATGGCGCAGGATCAGGCGAGCCAGCCGCGTCATGGTGTCGTGCAGAGCCAGATCGGTAGCCAGATCTTCCATTTGCCGCATTTGTTCCCCCAGGTAGGGCAAAAAGTTGCGATTGAATTCCGGATGAAGATCAATCCAGCTGCGGGCATCCGGTATGGGTACAGAAATCAGGGCGACATCATCCAGGGCCACGGGCGCTATTTCGTGCGGCTTACTGTTTAGCAGGGTCGCTATATCGACGCCGTCTCCTGGACCAAGTAAAAACAGGGTAATGCTTCTGCCGGTTTCCGGGTTGATGCGCATAACCTCGAGTCGGCCTTCAATCAGAAGATAAAAACGCTCCTGGAAAATAACCGGGTCCAGCTGTAGTCCACGACGCCAGGTATCGCGCCGAAACAGCAACAACATGTCATCCAGCAATTCGTCCGCCAGTCCCACAAACAAAGGCGAGTGGGTAAGAATATGTTTACAGTGACTGTAATAGACAGGATCCCGTTTCATACACAGTTCTCCTTATGAAATACGTTATTATCGTAATTCGACAACCGGGCAATGGAACCCTGGCCCTGCCGAACATCTGCCCCGACACTGCATAGTAAAAAAAATAGCGGCTTGATCCTATGCTACGCCTGTTGTTTCAACTATGCGACAACGATACTTAATATAAATTCGTTACAAAGTGGTTACAGACAGTAAGGTTAACAATGTTTAATGTTTTATCCATGCGTACTTCAGCTGGAAACAGATATGCTGGCGAACGATCCTGCTATCATTGGCAGCAAAAAAGGCTGTAGCCGCTTCCGCCGGATAAAATATTATGCGCATTCTTGTCATCGAAGACGACACCGAAACAACCAATTACATTGCCAAAGGTCTGAAAGAGCATGGGCATACGGTCGATCAGGCCAATGACGGCAAAGACGGCCTGTTTATGGCGCTGGAAAACAACTACGCGATTATCATCCTCGATCGCATGCTGCCTGCGCTCGACGGCCTCTCGATTCTGAAAACCCTGCGCAGCTCTGACAAACAGACGCCGGTCATCATTCTCAGCGCGCTGGGAGAAGTGGACGACCGAGTCGAGGGCTTAAAGGCAGGCGGCGATGACTACCTGGTTAAACCCTTCGCTTTTTCCGAATTGCTGGCACGCATCGAAGTCCTGCTGCGACGCGGGGAAATCAAACCCGATAGCAGCCTGCTGACGGTGGCGGATCTGGAGCTGGATCGCCTGACGCACTCAGTCAAACGGGCGGGCAAATCCATTGACCTGCAACCGCGCGAATACCTGATCCTCGAATACCTTATGCAGCACGCCGGGCAGATCGTCACTCGCACCATGTTGCTGGAAAGCGTCTGGGATTATCACTTCGATCCACAGACCAACATCATCGATGTACACATCAGCCGCCTGCGCAACAAGATCGACAGGGATTTTGATCCGCCCCTGCTGCAGACCGTGCGCGGTGCAGGCTATTGTCTACGCGAGCCGACGCCGGAAGTCGGATAAACCATGCAAGCCCGCCTGTTGCGCAGCTTCAGTTTTCGCCTTGCCTTTACCTACATGGCGCTGTTCGGCGCTTCGGTGTTGCTGCTGCTGTGGTTTATCTACTGGTCGACCGCAGCCTATATGTCCAGACAGACTGACGCCACCATCGCCGCCGAGATCACCGGCCTCTCTGAACGCTACGACATGGACGGCCTCGCCGGCCTGATCGAGGTCATCAACGAACGACTGTCACGCAAGCCTACCGGCTCATCGATTTATCTACTGACCACGGCGCTCAACACCCGGATCGCAGGCAATCTAAATCGCTGGCCATCGGTGCAGGCCGACAGCGATGGCTGGCTCAACTTTCGACTGGAAAATGCCGGTCATGGCAAAAATGAAATCCACCTGGCCCGAGCGCGCAGCTTTACCCTCTCCGGCGGTTTTCACCTGCTGGTTGGTCGCGACATCTACGAACTCGAAGAAACTCAGCAACGCATTATTCAGACCCTGATCCTCGGTTTTATTATCACCCTGGTGCTGGGCGGCATCGGCGGCTTCGTCCTCAGTCGTCGGGTCATGAAACGCCTGGAAGCCATCAACACCACCAGCCGCGAAATCATCAACGGCGACCTGTCACGCCGTATCCCCCTGCAGCACAGCGGCGATGAATTCGATGCACTGGCCGATAATCTCAACGCCATGCTCGACCGAATCGAAGAACTGATGGAAGGCGTGCGGCGCGTCTCCGACAGCATCGCCCATGATCTGCGCACACCGTTGGCGAGGCTGCGCAACCGACTTGAACTGCTGCGAGCCGAGCAGGAAAAGAGCGGCCAGGATCCCACTCAAACCGAACAGGCCATCAGCGAAGCCGATGGCCTGCTGAAAACCTTCAATGCCCTGTTACGCATCGCCCGAATTGAAACCCGCCAACGTAGAGAGTCGTTCACTGACATCGATATGGGCGCCCTGCTGCACGACGTGATTGAACTCTACGAACCGCTGGCCGAAGAAAAAAACCAGTCTCTGAGCCTGAATCTGAACGCGACTGTGCACATGCAGGGCGATCGCGACCTGCTGTTTCAGGCCATGGCCAACCTGCTGGACAATGCCATCAAGTATACCCCTGCGCAGGGACAAATCAGGATCAGCCTCGATGAGCAGGCCGGTAAAGGCCGGATCATGATTACCGACAACGGCCCGGGTATCCCCGAAGCTGAGCGCCAGCAGGTGTTCCAGCGGTTCTACCGGCTGGAAAAAAGCCGCACCACCCCCGGCAGCGGACTGGGCCTGAGTCTGGTAGGCGCGGTAGCGAGGATCCATGACATGAATCTAACGCTGGAAGACAACCATCCCGGTCTTCGAATCCTTTGTGACTTTCCGACAGCTCAGCATGCGAAGATTAACGAATCTTAATCTCGGCTCCACCTCCAGTTAAACCCAAACAGGATACGGTTGTATCCGAAGCCCGCACTTTTGCAGAGCAAACCAGTCACGATAGTCAACTGAACATGAGGATAGCCCTATGAACAGCATCAGAAAAAATTCAGCCGTCACACTGCTTGTGCTGGCAGGTATGACGTTTGGCAGCACAGCAGTCATAGCTAATACAGCAATGACACAGCCAGCCAGCTCAACAGCAACCGGTAAAGCCGCACCATTGAGCGCCCGGGAGGCGCAAATTCAGCAGGCCGACGTGCTTGCACGAAACGGGCGCAAAGCCATGTCATACATTGTCGCAGCGCGCCAGCTACTCTCTGAACAACATGAGAAAGAAGCGCGCCAGTATCTGGAACAGGCGCGGGATTTATTGACAAAACTGAAATCAGAAGTCAGCGCAAAGAAAGGCAACACCTCCGGCCTGCTCCCCATCTATTCGCAACTGGGGATCAGCAAGGAAGTGGAGATTACCGAACAGCTTAAACAAAAACTGGAAACCACTCACCTGGATGTAGTTCGCGGCAAACACAAAAAAGTTGTCGAGACGCTCAAAAATGTGGGTGTCGAACTGCAATACAGCTTTGTCGATCTGCCGGTTGCGGCAACACTTGGAAAAGTCGAATCCGCCCTCAAATCACTGTCTGAAAAAAATACCAAACAGGCCAGCAAGGCACTGGCTGAGGCCGAAGCAGAACTGATCCACGACAGTATTGTCATTAATGCTGTTAACGAAAACCCGGCTGGATAAAATCCGTGCTCGGCACAATAAACACCCTGCGGCAAACTACGGGGTGTTAGTCGAAGGAACAATCTGAACCGCCAGGACGCAAAGGACGCCAGGAATTGTTTGGCTAAAACTTGGCGTCCTTTGCGTCCTGGCGGTTAACATTAATCACAGCAAGCTGTGGGGAATTAAACCCGTAGAGATTAAACACCGTCAAGGAGTCTTTTAAAATGAACGCAAACATCGCACCGGTTGAGTCGAAAACCGCCAGCAGCGCCAGCTACCAGGCATTTCATCAGGTTCGCCAGCACATGCAGCAACGCATCATCGGCCAGCAGGCGCTGGTCGAACGCCTGCTGATAGCACTGCTGGCCGACGGCCACCTGCTGGTGGAAGGCGCGCCCGGACTGGCCAAGACCACCGCCATCAAGGAGCTGGCCGCGGTGCTGGAAGGCGACTTCCACCGCCTCCAGTTCACCCCCGATCTGCTGCCCAGCGATCTGACCGGCACCGACATCTACCGACCGGAAACCGGCGACTTTCATTTCCAGCAGGGGCCGCTGTTTCATAATTTGATTCTCGCCGATGAAATCAACCGCGCCCCCGCCAAGGTGCAGTCCGCCCTGCTCGAAGCCATGGGCGAAAAACAGATCACGGTCGGTCGCCATACCTATCCTTTGCCGCGCCCGTTTCTGGTCATGGCCACCCAGAATCCCATCGAGCAGGAAGGCACCTACGCCCTGCCCGAAGCCCAGCTGGACCGTTTTTTAATGCACCTTCGCATCGACTACCCCGATGCCCGGTCGGAACATGCGATTCTGAAACTGGCACGCGAGCAGGCCGAGCGTGAAGACAACGGCCCGGCCGCCAGCGAACTGGAATTAAGCAAACAACAGATTTTCGACGCCCGCCACGAAGTGCTGCAGATCCACATGGCCGAACCGGTCGAAGAATATCTGCTGCAACTGGTGCTGGCCAGCCGCGATCCCTCGCCCTACAGTCAGGAACTGGCCTGCTGGATAAGCTATGGCGCCAGTCCGCGCGCCAGCATCGCTCTCGACCGCTGCGCCCGCGCCCATGCCTGGCTGGAAGGCCGGGACTTTGTCTCCCCGGCCGACGTGCAGGCAGTCGCCTTTGACGTGCTGCGTCACCGGGTGCTGATCTCCTTCGAGGCGGAAGCCGAAGGCCTGAACTCCGATGATGTGATCCGCGAACTGCTGAAACTGATCCCCGTTGCCTGACCGGTTGCCTGAGATGAAACTTATCGATCTACCGCTTGCCGCCCTGAAAATACTGCGCCGCTGGTCTGGCGTCAGCGCGGTCGATCAAACTGCGGTTAAGGGTGTCAGGGAGAATCCCGCCCTCAACCCGGCCACCCGGGTCAGCATCGACGAACTCATCGCCCTGCGTCAGCAGGCGCGCAAGCTCAGGCTCGGTCAGCGGCAGGCGGCGCTGGCGCAACTGGCCGGCAACCACGCCTCGCGCTTTCGCGGCCGCGGCATGGACTATCAGGAATCCCGTATCTATCAGCCCGGCGATGACATTCGCAGCATGGACTGGCGCGTCACCGCCCGCACCGGCCGAGCGCACACCAAGGTTTATCAGGAAGAGCGGGAACGCCCGGTCGTGGTCTGCGTGGATCTCAATCCGGGCATGTTTTTCGCCAGCCGCGGCGCGCTTAAATCAGTCGTCGCCGCCCGCGCCGCCAGCCTGATCGGCTGGGCGACCATCGCCCACGGCGACCGCATCGGCGCTCTGCTCTTCAACGGCGAACACCATGAACTGCCGCCGCGCGGCGGCAAACACGGCGTGCTGCGTCTGATTCGACAACTGGTGGCGCAGAGCGATCCGCTGGAAAACCTGAAACATCCACCTCATCCGGAAGGACTCAACACGGCGCTGGCCAGACTGCGCCGGGTCAGCCGACCCGGCAGCCTGATTTTTCTGCTCAGCGATTTTTATGGCATCAATGAGGAAACCGGCAACCACCTGATGCGCCTGCGCCAGCATAATGATGTGGTCGCCATCCAGTTGCTCGATGCCCTCGAACTCAGTCCACCGCCACCGGCGCGTTACGCCGTCAGCGACGGCCGGCACACGGGTGTTCTCGACACTCGTTCAGCCGCGGCGCGAAATGCCTATGCCGCATTTTTTCAACAGCATCATCAGACGGTGCGCGATCTCATGCGCAGTCGGGCCATTCCCCTGCTGCAACTGTCCACCGAAGAGGATGTCGCCGGCAAATTGCGACGCTGTTTGAACCCGAGTCAGATTAACAATACACAGGAGGCGGCGGCATGAATCCGGCCAGTCCCACAGCCCTGCAGTTGCGTGACATCCATCTGCCCGCCGAACCCGGCTTCTGGCCTCCGGCGCCCGGCTGGTGGCTGCTCGCCGCGCTGCTGCTAGTCCTGCTGGTTTGGGCGGGACGCATTCTCCTGCGCCGTTATCGCCTGCGCCGTCAGCGCCAGCGGATCCTCGCGATGCTCGGTGAACTGGAATCCGCGAATAGCATAACACCGAAAAGAATTGCACAGATTTCCAGCCTGCTGCGTCGTCTGGCCTTAATGCGTTATCCCCGGCAGCGCGTCGCCGCCCTGACCGGCCGTGACTGGCTGCGTTTTCTGGATGAATCCGGCGGCAACGGCCGCTTCAGCCACGGCCCCGGACAGGTGCTGGCCAATGGTCCCTATCAACCCGCACTGACCGCCGATCTGGATCCTCATGCACTGGGCGCTCTGCTGCGTGAGTGGATAAAAAAGAACACGGAACACTGATATGAATATTGAATTTGCCTGGCCCTGGTTATTCGCCGCCCTGCCTTTGCCGTTGCTGGCTCTGTTGCTGCCGCGCGCAGCAAGTGCTGCACCGGCCGCGCTGCGCTTTCCCTTTTATGAGGCCCTGCAACCCAGCCTGCAAACCCACGCGGGGCAGCGTTCCCGTCTGCGGCTGATACTGGCCGTGCTCGCCTGGCTGTTACTGGTGCTGGCGGCCGCACGCCCACAACTCATTGGCGAAACAGTGCACCTGCCGATCAGCGGCCGCAGCCTGATGCTGGCGGTGGATATTTCCGGCTCCATGCAGAACGAAGACATGCAGATCAACGATCGCCAGCTCAGCCGCCTCACCGCGGTCAAACTGGTGGCCGGTGAATTTATCGAAGAACGCAAGGGCGACCGCCTCGGCCTGATCCTGTTTGGTGATGAAGCCTACCTGCAGGCGCCGTTAACCTTTGACCGCAGCACGGTGCGCACCCTGCTTAACGAAGCCCAGATCGGTCTGGCCGGCAAGCAGACCGCTATCGGTGACGCCATCGGTCTGGCGATCAAGCGCCTGCGCAAGGAACCGGCCCGTAACCGGATCCTGATCCTGCTCACGGATGGCACCAACACCGCCGGTAACGTCGACCCGCTAAAAGCGGCCGATCTGGCTGCGCGTGAAGGTGTCCGCATCTACACCATTGGCATCGGCCAGGGTGAAATGCAGGTGCGAACGCCCTTCGGTCTGCGCCGAATTGCAACCGGCGATCTCGATGAAGCCAGCCTCAAAGCCATTGCCGAGAAAACCGGCGGACGTTATTTCCGCGCTCATAACACCGCGCAGCTGGCGAAAATCTACGCCCTGCTGGATCGCATCGAACCTGTTTCCAAAGATGAACAGACCTGGCGACCGGTAGATGAACTTTATTTCTGGCCGTTGGGCGCCGCCCTGCTGCTCAGCGTGCTAATCGCCCTGGCGGCGGCTTTCGGCGGGCGAAGGCTGCCGGCCCGTACGGAGGTGCGTCATGCCTGAACAATTTCATTTTCTCCAGCCCCTGTGGCTGCTAAGCCTGATCCCACTGGCGCTGCTGGTATGGCGGCTGCGACATGCGGCGACGGGCGATAACCCGTGGCTGCGCATCATTGACGCCCGTCTGCAGGCGCTGCTGCTATCCGGCCAGAATCAGGGGCGCAACCGCTCCCTGTTATGGCTGCTCGGACTGGGCTGGCTACTCGCCGCGCTGGCGCTGGCCAACCCGGTATGGGAAAAGCAGCCGCGACCACTTTACCAGACCAGCGCGGCGCGGGTTATCGTGCTGGATCTCTCCCGCTCCATGTTTGATCGGGATCTCAAACCCTCACGGCTGGCCCGTGCACGTTTCAAAATCGAGGACATCCTTGCCCGCAACGAAGAAGGCCAGACCGGGCTGGTCGTGTTTGCCGGTGACGCCTTTACCGTCACGCCACTGACTCGCGACGTGGATACCATTCGCGCCCTGCTCAAATCACTCGATCCCGATCTCATGCCGGTACAGGGCAGTCGTGCAGATCTGGGTCTGCAGAAAGCCGGCGAACTGTTACAGCAGGCCGGATTAACGAATGGTCAGATCCTTCTGTTAGCCGATGGCGTAAGCGGTGACAAAGCGCGCCGGGCTGCCACCCAGTTACGCAAAAAAGGCTATCGCGTATCGGTGATCGGCGTCGGCGCTGACAAGCCCGAACCCCTGACCGACGCACAGGGCCGCCTGCTGCACACGCGCGACGGCAAGCTCATCCTGCCGCAGCTTGAAACGACTGCGCTCAAAGCGGTGGCCGAGGCCGGTGGCGGTCGTTACCGCAACTTCAGCAGCAGCGATGCCGACATCAAAGCGGTGTTAGACAGCACCCCATTGAATACTGAAAACCCTGTCAACAATGATATGCAGGGACAGGACTGGAAAGCGCGCGGCCCCTGGCTGGTCATCCTGCTGCTGCCGCTGGCAGCGCTGGCCTTTCGTCGCGGCTGGTTGCTGAGTCTGGTCTTGCTGGTCGGCGTGCTTTCTCCCCCCCAACCCGCAATGGCCGCCGACTGGGTGGATCTCTGGCAACGCCCCGATCAACAGGCGGCAAAGGCCCTGGCGGAAAAAGACTACGAACAGGCGAGCAAGGTCGCAAACGATCCTCTGCAACGCGGCAGCGCCGAATACCGACGCGGCAATTACACAGAGGCACTGGAAGCGTTCTCCCAGGCCAAAGGCGTCACGGCGGATTACAACCGGGGCAATGCGCTGGCGAAGATCGGTCGTTATAAGGAGGCCATCGCCGCCTACGACGCCGCACTGAAAGCGGCGCCCAACATGGAAGATGCGCTGGCCAATAAAGCCGCGGTCGAAGCGCTGCTGCGCCAGCAAAAACAGCAAAACAGGGATCAGCAGAACAAACAGGATCAACAGGGCAAGCAAAACTCGCAGAACAAACAGGGCCAGCAAAGCAAACAAAACTCAAAGGATAAACAGGGCCAGCAGGGCAAGCAAAACCCGCAGGACAAACAGGCCCAACAGGGCAAGCAAAACCCGCAGGATAAGAATCAACAAAAGAACGGCAAGGCGGATGAAAATCAGTTTGCCAATGCCGCCAACGCTCTGAAAAAGAAAGACGGCGAGAAAAAATCCGCGGCAGAAAAGGACGCCGAGCAGAAGCAAAATAAACGCCGCAAGGATGCCGGCGGCAAATCGCAGGCTAAACAGCCACAGGCCAACGGCCAGCCGGCTCGTGCAGAATTGCTCAGCAGCGAGGAACAGATGGCGGCTGAACAATGGCTGCGCCGTATCCCGGATGATCCCGGCGGCCTGTTACGACGCAAATTCCTTTACCAGTATCAACAACGGGCGCAACGTGATGGCACAGGCAGCCGCCAGCCCTGGTAACAAAAATGGAGAACTCAAAATGAAATCGAGACTCAACACGCAGACACAAAAGTGTTTACAGGCATCACGGTGGCTGGCTGTCCTGTCCGCATTACTGCTAATGCTGGCGGTAACCACGAGTGAAGCCGCGGTGCGCGCCACGCTCGACCGCGACACCGTCTACGCAGGCGACATTGTTACCCTGACGCTTGAGAGTGATGGTCAACAGTCGCATTTACAGCCGGATCTCACGCCACTGGAAAAAAACTTCGAAGTGCTTGGCACCAGTACCCAGACGCAGGTGAGTATTTTTAACGGCCGACGCTCTGACAAAACCCTCTGGCAGGTGCAGCTTCAGCCGCGTCAATCCGGCCGCTTGCGCATTCCTCCTGTTACCGTCGGCAGGCAGCAAACCGCCGCGCTTGAACTTAAGGTCAGCAAAGCGCCACTACAAACAGCATCGCAGCCCAACCAGCATGTGTTCATCGAGGTCGAGGCCGACACGTCTGCAAAGCAGATCTATGTGCAGCAACAGATCCCCTATAGCGTGCGTCTTTACTATGATGAGCGCCTGCAGGACGGTGAACTCAGCGGACCAGAACCGAAAAACGCCGTGGTCGAACAGCTTGGCGAAGACAAACGCTACAGCACCGTGCGCAATGGTCGCCAGTACAGCGTCATCGAACGTCATTATGTGATTTCACCGGAAAAAAGCGGTTCACTCACGATCCCCCCCGCCACCTTCCGCGGCCGTATCGCCGTGCCCGAGCAGCGCGGACGCAGTCGTGGGCCGAGCAGCATGATGGATCAGTTTTTCAAAAACAGTCCCTTTGCCAACGATCCTTTCTTCCGCGACAACATGTTCAACGATCGCTTTTTCAGCAACAGTCCGTTTGGCGATCCCGGTAAGCCCATCGCCATCCGCAGTCGCGCGATTAACATCGACATCAAGCCACGGCCCGCCGCCGCCCGTCAGCACTGGCTGCCGGCCGAGGCCGTCAGCCTGCATGACAGCTGGACTGAAAACCCGCCCCAGTTCAAGGTCGGCGAACCGGTTTCACGCACCATTACCATCCAGACCCGGGGCCTGGCCGGCTCGCAGATCCCCGAGCTGAACATCAGCGCCCCGGCCAATGCCCGTCTGTACCCGGAAACCCCGAGCCATGAAAGCCGCACCGACGGCAAAACGATTTATGGCACGCGCACCCAGACCCTGACCTACATTCCCGGCGCACAGGGAACGCTTAAAGTACCGGCGATTACACTTAACTGGTGGGACACGCAGCATAACAAGGCCGCCAGCACCACCCTGCCCGGCTGGCAATTCAAGGTGCTGCCCGGTGCTCCCGGCACAGCTGAAACACCGACAGCCAATGCCGCTCAGGCAGGGCAACAAACAACCCCGGCCAGTAAAACAGCACAGTCGGATACCAGACAAACCGGATTAGCCTCGGGCAGCACACTCATCGCCACCATCAAATCAAACTGGCGCTGGCTGGCCGGCGCCGGTGGCATACTCCTCGTCCTTGTTCTGCTGCTCGCGCACATAGCCCGGCGTGCGAAACAACGCCGCCGGACCGACGCACCGAGTGCAGAAAAACAAACACCGTCCCGGACAGCACAGGCTCAACCGGATCAGAAATCCGCTTTACAGGCCCTGCAAAAAGCCTGCAAAGACAATGACAGGCACGCCGCCGCCAAAGCCCTGCTGGACCTCGCCCAGGCACACTGGCCCGACGATCCGCCACGCAGCCTCGGCGCGATCGGTATGCGTATTGAAAAAGGTCAGCAACAACTCAGTGAACTGGAACGCAGCCTCTACGCCGCCGAAGCAAGCGACTGGAATGGTGCCGCGCTGTGGGATGAATTCAGACACGGCCTGCAGGAAAAGAAACCTGACAGACAAAGCCGGGACGATGAACTCAGGCCGCTTTATCCGCAACACTCCTGACGGTAAGGCTTAAAGCAGGGCCTGCCTGTATACGTAGCTCCGCGTGCGGCTGAAGCCGCACCTACAACGATACTTCGCAACAGGCCTTTGTAGGTTCGCCTTCAGGCGAACACGGAACCCGATAAATGAGACACAACACGTAACAACGACAAAGAACCGGCTACTTCTGTCATCCAGGTTACATCTTTTACAACATTAGCCAACTAAAATTTTAATTATCCCTCGTTAGCACCTGCATATGGCAATGCCTGACATGATTGATGAGAAGCAGAAAACCACAACGGCTGATATAAGCCGAACAAATCTGGCGCTGGACAGAACGGTACTTGCCAATGAAAGAACCTATGCTGCCTGGATTCGAACCGGACTGGCTGCACTGGTAACAGGACTCGGAACAGCAAAATTTATGAGAAACGTGTTACCGTTGTGGAGCATCCGAATTATCGTCACGGTGCTTATTCTATTTAGCGCGGCGGCATTTTTGCTCGCCGCCTGGCGCTATAGTCATTTGCACATAAAAGTATCTCACCTTGAGGTTGAGGCAATGCCGCGCACCATGATCAGGAGTCTAAGTCTGTTGCTTGCGGGATGTTCGATAATTGCACTCAGCTGTTTATGGTATCTGGCTGATTAACAATTGCGACTGATTATTCACAGTGGATCAGGATGCCGATAGAAACACAGGACTGGTTACTGTTTATCGCACACTATGGTCTTGTCCTGGTGCTGCTCGGTGCATTCTTTGAAGGTGAAACTATTATTGTACTGGCCGGCATACTCTGCCATCAGGGAGCACTACCACTCGAATGGACGATGTTCACCGCAGCATCAGGCGCTTTTATCGGGGATCAAACAGGCTTTCATCTTGGTCGCCGCTATGGAACAAACATGCTTTCCCGGTTTCAGTGGTTTGCGCAGCAGGCCAATAAAGCCCGTCCTCGGCTGACATCAAAATCCGACTGGCTCGCTTTTGGCTGCCGCTTTATCTATGGGACACGGATAGTCACACCGGTATTGCTGGCTGTGTATGGCTACCCGGCTGGACGTTTCGCACTGATTAATCTGTTCAGCGCATCGCTATGGGCCATAGCCGGTGTCGGCAGCGGATACCTGATTGGAACCGGTGCGGAAAAATTGCTGGGCAGAATAGCGCATATTGAACAGTTACTACTGGCCGTCCTCCTCGTCATGCTCGCTTTCTGGTGGTGGCGGCATAGAAAATTCCAGCATAATTCAGTCTTGCGAAAATAAAATCCGTTCCTGTTTGCCAACAGTGATAGTGAACATTCTTCATCTGTCACCCAGGTTGCATCTCACGACAGGCAACTCACGTAAGCTTTCCACAGGAACTCAATACCTGAAGGGTTAATGCCATGCCCGCTTTTCTACCGCGCCCGTTACCGGCGGGACTCGAACTGCTCACCGATCTGGCGCTGGATCTGCGTTGGACCTGGAGCCACAGCGCTGACACCCTCTGGCGTACGCTTGATAAAGAAGCCTGGGAACGCAGTAAAAACCCCTGGATACTTTTACAGGATGTGCCTTACCAGCGCCTGGAACAGCTTGCCAATGACGCAGCATTCCGTCAGGAACTGGACCGCCTGTCTGATGAGCGGGAAAACTACCTCGCCAGTCCCGGCTGGTACAGTGAGGCACAACAGCAGTTTGAAGTTGGCAAGGTCGCCTACTTCAGCATGGAATTTGGTCTCGGCGAAGCCCTGCCTGTTTATGCCGGCGGTCTGGGCATTCTCGCCGGAGATTTTCTCAAAACCGCCAGCGATCTGGGGATCCCACTTGTGGGTGTCGGCCTGCTCTACCAGGAAGGCTATTTCCGTCAGATGCTCGACACCGATGGCCGCCAGTTGGCCGTGTATCCCTATAATGAACCGTCTACCCTGCCGATTCAGCCGGTCCTCAGCAAATCCGGAAAATGGTTGCATGTACCCCTGAACCTGCCGGGACGACAGTTAAAGTTACGCATCTGGCAGGTAATAGTCGGTCGTGTCCGCCTGTATTTACTGGACAGCAATGATCCACTCAACAGCCCGCGCGATCGTGGCATTACCAATAAACTTTACGACGGCAGCCACGAACTGCGCTTCCTGCAGGAACTAGTGCTCGGTATCGGTGGCTGGCGCTTGTTAAAAGCCGTGGGAGAAGAAGTTTCAGTCTGTCATCTCAATGAAGGGCATGCCGCCTTTGTAGTACTGGAACGTGCGCGCAGCTTTATGGATCAGGCAGCCTGTTCGTTTCAGACGGCCCTGTGGGCAACTCGCGCAAGCAATGTTTTTACCACTCACACCCCGGTAGCAGCGGGTTTCGACACTTTTCCACCCCAGTTTATCGACAAATATTTCCCGATATTCCACAATTTCCTCACCCATACCGGACTCTCACTGCAGGCGCTGCTGGCGCTGGGCCGCAAAAATTCGGAGGACCAGACAGAAGCATTTAATATGGCTTATCTGGCCATGCGCGGCTGTGCGCACAGTAATGCAGTCAGCCGTCTGCACGGTGAAGTCAGTCGCCAGCTGTTCAGTGAACTTTATCCACGCTGGCCGCAGACTGAAGTCCCGGTCAGCCATGTAACTAATGGCGTACATGTACCGAGCTGGGATTCACCCTGGGCTGACCAGCTCTGGACCAAAGCCTGCGGCAAACAACGCTGGCTTGGCAACACCGATGCCCTGCACCAATCTATCCAGACACTGGATGATGAAACCCTGTGGAAGCTGCGCGCCAGTGAACGTGAGGATCTGGTGCACTACGCACGCAAACGTCTGGCCCTGCAACTGGGCCAGGCCGGGGCCAGTCCGGCGCAGGTGGAACAGGTGGCGCAGGTGCTGGATCCGAATGCATTAACCCTGGGTTTTGCCCGGCGTTTTGCGACCTATAAACGGCCAAACCTGTTATTGCACGACAGCCAGCGCCTGACACGTCTACTGACCGATCATGCACAACCGGTGCAATTGATTATTGCCGGCAAGGCGCACCCCAACGACAGTGAGGGCCAGCGCATGATCCAGGAGTGGGTTCAGTTTGTTCGTCAGCCTGCTATCCGTGGTCACGCGGTTTTCCTGGAAGATTACGATATCGCACTGGCGCAACAACTGGTGCAGGGCATTGACGTCTGGATCAACACGCCCCGCCGCCCATGGGAAGCCAGTGGCACCAGTGGTATGAAGGTGTTGGTTAATGGCGGTCTCAATCTTTCGGAACTGGATGGCTGGTGGGCCGAAGCCTGCTCGGAAGAAACCGGCTGGTCGCTGGGCGACGGTAAAGAGCATGATGCTGATTTAGGCTGGGATGCAGTAGAAGCCGAACAACTTTATCAACGTCTGGAAAATGAAATCATCCCCATGTTCTACACGCGTGATGCACAGGGCCTGCCGCGTAACTGGCTGACACGCATCCGCAAGAGCATGATGCAACTGGCGCCGCAATTCAGCAGCAACCGCATGGTGCAGGAATATGTCCGGCAACTTTATCACCCGGCAAATATAGCGCATGAAAAACGTTGCCCTCAGCAGGGACAGCTGGCAAAACAACTTCATGACTGGCACAGCACACTTAAGCTACACTGGGAGCAGATACACTTCGGCAACCTGACCGTGACCAGTGCTGACGATGGCTGGCTGTTTCATATACAGGTCTACCTCGGTGAAATACTGCCCGAACAAATTCGGGTCCAGCTATATGCCGAAGGTATCAACGGCGATGCGCCGCAGGTGCACGACTGCGACTGCGGGGAAAAAATTACCGGCGCTATTCACGGTTACTGTTTCCATGCAAACATCAACACAGATCGGCCGGCAACGGATTTCACCGCCCGTGTTATTCCGTATCATGCGGATGCCCGCGTTCCCGCTGAAGTACAGCTGATTGTCTGGCAGCGCTGACAACATAAATGAAAAATAACCAATCCGGCATAAATAACGAAAAACTCACGCTCAAGGAAGTCATTGCCATGGGCATCGGCGGTATGGTCGGTGGCGGTATTTTTTCGGTACTGGGGCTGGCTATTGCACAGGCCGGGCACGCAGCACCGTTTGCCTTTGCCCTCGGTGGTTGCATCGCCCTGTTAACCGGGCTTTCCTATGCACGCCTGGGGCTGGTGTTTCAATCCAGCGGCGGCAGTTTTACCTTCCTCGAACACGCATTTTCCAGCCCTAATATCGCCGCCATGGGCGGCTGGCTGTTGCTGGTCGGTTATGTCAGCACCATGGCACTGTATGCCTATACCTTCGGCGTCTATGGCAGCGCCATGCTGGGCGATGACGGTTCTAATCTTGCCATGCACCATCTGCTAGAATCACTGATACTGCTCACCTTCCTCGGGGTGAATCTTTACGGCATCAAGGCCAGTGGCGCCAGCGAGCTGTTGATTGTCACCGTCAAGGTGATCATCCTGTTTCTATTTGCGGGGATCGGCCTGTTTTATGTCAGGGCCGATCACCTGCTGCCGGTATTTAACCAGGGTTATACCGGTGTCATCATGGGCGCTGCCCTGATATTCGTCGCCTACGAAGGTTTTGAATTAATTCCCAATGCCATTAATGAAATGGAGAACCCGCAGCACAACCTGAAACCGGCCATCGTCTGGTCTATTGTTATAACGATTGCTATCTATGTGCTGGTTTCTATTGTTGCAGTTGGAAATCTGCTACCGAAAGAAATCGTCCTGTATAAGGAATACGCTCTGGCAGTCGCGGCCAAACCCTTTTTAGGACAGGCGGGTTTCCTGTTAATTGGTCTGGCCGCCCTGTTTTCCACCGCCTCGGCAATCAATGCCACTTTGTTTGGCACCGCCCGTCTGGGCATGGTTATGGCGACTGATAAAGCTTTACCCCCGGCTTTCGGTTTCAGGAGAAAACAGAACAATATCCCCTGGGCCAGCCTGATCATCATAACCGGCGTGACCCTTGTATTCGTCAACCTTGCCAACCTGACCATCATCTCATCATTTGCCAGTTCGACCTTTTTACTGATCTTCGCGCTGATCAACCTGTCCGCCTGTCGCCTGCGCCAGAAAATTGGTGGCACAATATTGCTGCCCATGACCGGCCTGCTGCTTTCATTAGCCTCCTGGTCAGTGCTGGCGGTTTACCTCTGGCAAACCAACCCCGATAGCCTGTACTGGATCGGGGTTATTTATTTAGCTGTCATTACAGCAGAACTGGTCTTCAGCCAACGCTGCCTGTTTCGGAGAAATCGTTAAAAATTTATAACTACTCAACCCAGATTAAAATTTTTCTTACTCCCCCCTGAGTTCCTTTCGTAATTCTTTCAATTTCTTCTGGTACGCTTCAATATCGCCATAATCGGCGAATTTTTCACTTCGATGATGTGGGTTTGGTGTGCGTCGCGCGTGTTTAATCGGGCACCAGTATTGCTCTGTCCGGGCAATCACTTCACGAACGTATTCGATAAGACCGTTACCATAGCCACAATACACACAATTGAATTTTTCAATCACATTCAGATAGGCGAGATGTTGCCGATCTATTACCACATAGTCCGCACGCCGCACCAGGGGCACCCCATAAACACGAAAACAGATCTGCTGATAAAGAAAAATAGCCAGATCCAGCAACAGCAGCGGGAACACAACACTGTAAACCACCGGCGCCGTCAAAATATGCGCTAATCGGGCATCACGCAGATAAACCCAGAGTTCGGTGCGATAACGCTGCTGCAATTCACGCACACCGTCATCGAAAATAACTCGGCCCTTTTCCAGCGTGTATTTAAACTGGGCACGCTTCTCGGCCAGCAGGTGGTTAAATTCCTGCTCCAGCTGGGATTGCAGTTCATGGATACGATCGAGTATTTCATCAAGCTGTGGTCGCGGCATCGTTAACTCCTGCTGGCTCTCACAATTCTGTGTCAATGGATTGAATATATTTAATATGCTTTTTATGCGCGCACATAAAGTAACATATTACTTCAGCCAGGCATTCCCTGATTTATCCATTCGACACAGAAAATCTTTCCGTTCTTTCGGTCTGGATTATAGAGCCGGAGTGAGAAGCCGTGAGTTAGTATTTAACCACCAGCACATCACAATGCGATGAATGTAGAACACTGCTGCTGACTGAACCCAGCAGGCGTTCGACGCCATGCCGCCCATGTGAACCAACAATAACCAGATCAACACCTTTTTTACGCGCCCAGAAGACAATCGCCCATTTAGGACGCCCCCACTGCACCTCGAGTATAGCATCCTTATCCATTCCCACACGTTTTGCGAATTCACGCATGCGCTCCTCCGCCTGCTCTTTCAGTGTTTCCTTACCCAGTGGAATATCAGCACTAATGGCATCAGCCTCCGTATAAAACACCGGATCCTCGATGACATGCAGGACCTCCAGTTTGGCCTCGTGGCAGCGTGACAACTCCAGAGCACGAAGAGCAGCCCGCTCAGAGTGTGAAGAAAAATCAATGGCCAGTAGAATTTTCCGGTAGGGTTGCACGGGTTTTATTGATTCCGTTGCCTGCAAATTTTCTTTTAACCAGTCCCAGGCGGATTCTGCTTCATCTTTACTGAAAAAACGCATTTCGCTGCGGGTGAAAAAATTTGCCAGCACGATCCCTGAATGTTCCAGAAAAGTATCACCAACAATCGCAATACGCCTGAAATCCTTATCATGCTGTAAATCAAACTTCAGATCAGCCCACGCAGCTTTTGCTTCCCAGCCCTGAAAATCTTCCAGTTCTATATATAGTGAAATACTGCCCTGTTCCTGAATCAGTTTCTCCAGTTCGGGAAGGAACGCCTGATAATCCGCATCAGTGAGTTTGCCAATCACCTTGAACGCAAGAATATGCCTGTCATCAACGGGAATTATTTCGAACATTTGTCTACCTCCGGACACAGTTGATAAATAAACTACCTCGCTGTAGGTTCGCCTTCAGGCGAACTTGTACGGCTCATGGCACCCCCGCTGCAGTCAGGAACAACGGAAATTTATTCTAAAGCACACTGTCTGCATCATGCTGCCACCTGGGTGACAGAAAACAGACGTAAATTGGTTTAATAATTCTGTTCTGTTAAGGAAAGCGGGAAACCCTGGAGATATGCCTGTGAATAACTGGGAAGCACTGGAAGGATCTGCCAGACCACTGGGTGTAAATTTTGTTGCCTCGCAGCAGGCCTGGAATTTCGCCCTCTATAGCAAACATGCCTCGGCGGTTAGATTACATCTATACCGTGAAAATGATACGCAAACCCCGGTTTACAGCTACACATTCAACCCCTTGCTGAACAAATCCGGTCGTATCTGGCACTGCCGCCTGCCGGCGACAACGGTGGAAGGGGCGCACTATTACGCTTATCAGGTTGATGGCCCGTTCGATCTGCAGCAAGGTCATCGCTTTGACTCACAAAAGCAGCTGCTGGATCCGTATAGCCGGGCTGTGTTTTTTCCACCGACGTTTGATCGTCAGGCCGCCATTGAGGCAGGTTCAAACATCGGCAGGGCACCGCTCGGGGTGATTCATACGCAGGCCGATAGTAATATCCTGAGCCAGGATCAAAAACCACGCCACACTCACGACACAGTCATCTACGAGTTGCATGTAAAAGGATTTACCCGGCGTGCTGGTTCCGCGGTCGCCGCCGACAGGCGCGGCACCTTTTCAGGCCTGGTTGAAAAAATCCCCTACTTACAATCTCTCGGTATTACCGCAGTCGAACTGATGCCAATTTTCCAGTTTGATCCACAGGAGAATGATTACTGGGGCTACATGCCGCTGAGTTTTTTTGCACCACACCACCTCTATGCCAGGGCTGAGTCGCCCGCCGCTCTGCTGAATGAATTCAGACAAATGGTCAGCGCATTTCATCGTGCGAATATCGAAGTCATTCTGGATGTAGTTTATAACCATACCGGCGAAGGCAATGAGCAGGGACCAACCTACAGTTTTCGCGGCCTCGATAACACAACTTATTACCTGCTCGAAAACGATCGTCGTTATTACCGCAACGACGCGGGTACCGGCAATGTCCTGCATACCGCCAACCGCTATGTGCGCAGCATGGTGCTCGACAGCCTGCGTTACTGGGTCAAGGACATGCAGGTGGATGGCTTCCGCTTTGATCTGGCTTCAATTTTCACTCGCCGCAGCGACGGTTCGGTTAATCTTGAAGATGCGCCGATTATCTCCGCTATTCGTTCCGATCCCGATCTTGCCGGAGTGCGTTTGATCGCTGAAGCCTGGGACATTTCCAGTTATCAACTCGGGCGCAGTTTCCCCGGCATCAGCTGGCAACAATGGAACGGACAGTTTCGCGATGACATTCGCCGCTTCGTCCGTGGCGACAGTGGCCTGGTCAATTCGCTCATGCAGCGGCTTTACGGCAGCGATGATCTGTTTCCGGATTCACGCATGCAGGCCTACCACGCTTACCAGAGCATTAACTTTATCACTGCCCATGACGGTTTCACGCTCTATGATCTGGTCTCCTACAACTATAAACATAACGAAGTCAACGGCCATGGCAACACAGATGGCACCGATCATAATTATTCCTGGAATAGCGGCTGGGAAGGCGATACGGCTGTTCCCGACGCGGTTATGCGTTTGCGCAAACGCCAGATCAAAAATTTCTGCTGTCTGCTGATGCTGGCCAACGGCACACCGATGATTCGCGCCGGCGATGAATTTATGCAGACTCAGTCCGGCAACAACAACCCCTACAATCAGGATAACGAGATTAGCTGGCTGAACTGGGATTTACTCCAGTCCAATCAGGATATCTTCCGCTTCTTCAAACAGATGATTGCCTTTCGTAAAGCGCACCCATCACTGGCTCGCAGTCGTTTCTGGCGCGATGATGTGCACTGGTATGGCATTGGGCCGGATGTCGACCGCTCCCGTGATTCTCATAGCCTGGCCTATCACCTCAGCGGCGCCTCGCAGGATGATCGGGATATCTATGTCATGATTAACGCCTGGTGGGAAGATCTTGTTTTCAGCATTCAGGAGGGCGCTCTAAACAACTGGCGCCGCGTCATCGATACCGCCCGGGAGAGTCCCCATGACATTCTTGAACCGGGTCAGGAGGTGGCGCTGCAAAGCCTGAACTACCGGGTAAAAGCCCGTTCGGTTGTGGTGTTGATGGCCTGATCGCAACCATAAACATTGTTACATTCAATGTTCGATGGGCATCACAATAACCGGATCCGCTCCCGCCATTCCCAGGCGCATGCCGCAATGGCTGGCCTGTTCAGGTTCACAGTGCAGGATAATTACATAATGGTCTGATTCGATTGCGCGATGTATCTGCTCAATAGCCGATGCGGGGACACCAATCCTGTGCAGCGCGCCGGCCAGTTGAGTCAGGGCCGCTGCACCCGCCATTGCGCCCCCTGCCACTGTCGCACCGGCGATAGCTCCACCCAGTGTTTCCACAACCGGACCTGCGGCGAGTAACGGCCCAATACCCGGCAACACAAAGAGTCCGGTTGCACCGGTCAATATCCCCCATAAAACCCCCCAGACAACGCCATGCCTGCCCCAGGCTTTTACCCGTTCTTTGGTATTGGTATAAGCCAGTCCCAACATGTCATCACCCGTACCGCCGGCCTTACGTAGCAACGAAAGCCGATCTGCCGGGAAGTCATCCTTGATCAACTTTTCGAGGGTTTGCAGGGCCTTTTCCTCATCACTATAAATACCAATAGCCAGCACCAGACGAGCATGCTCATACCTGTTTTCTTCCTGCTTTACGTTTGCCATGAGATGTCGCCTTTTGTCAGCTTAGCAGTGGGATACTCTTGCAGCCTGCAACTACTTTATAACCCTGTTTGCCCTTTAGCTGTAACCTGGGTGACAGATACCGGTATCTAATACGCGCACAATAACTCTACCAATACTCATTGTTGTTTCACAAAGGGATATTGCTATGCTGATCGGAGTTCTGCTGATCTGGTTAATTACCGCGCTGGGTCTCTGGCTGGTCACTCTGGTTGTGCCTGGCATCCACGCCCGATCGACCGGTGATTTGCTGCTGGCGGCGTTCGTGCTGGGCACGATCAATGCTATTATACGACCTATACTGTGGCTTCTGACCATGCCGCTGACGGTACTCACCTTTGGACTGTTTGCGTTATTAATTAATGCGTTCATGGTGAAACTGACTGCCGCTCTGGTACCGGGTTTTGAAGTTGACAGTTTTGGTAACGCGCTGCTGGCAGCCGTAATTATGGCGCTGCTGGCCATAGCCGGCTTTATCTTCCTGCAGTGGTTTCTGTTTGACGCCATTTTCTGGATGCAGATGGGACCGGAGCATCCGTCCCTCCTCGGCTTCTGAAATGCCATGAGCGCCGCGTCCCTGCTCAGCATTAACAGTGGTTCATCCAGTCTTAAATTCGGCCTGTTTTCAATCACTGAAACCAAACACCTGCAACGACTGTATCAGGGACAGCTCACAGCCATAGGCGGCAGCGGGGAATTTCAGGTCAGTGATGCTGACGGGCGTGTACTGCATAAACAAAATCCAGACATTTCCAGTCACCAGCAGGCACTGCAAATCCTGCTGGACTGGTTAGCGAAAGAAACCCGTTCATTGCAACTGCTCGCGACAGGACATCGTATCGTGCATGGCGGCACTCGCTTTACCACACCAACACTTATAACGCCGGATGTGCTGGAGTATTTACAGACACTGGTCCCGCTGGCACCCAACCATCAGCCGGCAAACCTGCTCGGTATAAGCACATTACAGGATCTGCAACCGGGCATTCCCCAGGTCGCCTGTTTTGACACAGCCTTTCATCATGCGCGGCCAGAAGTGGAACAACGCTTCGCCCTGCCCTCACATTCCAAATTGAAAGCCGTTCGCCGCTATGGTTTTCATGGTCTGTCTTACCAGTATATCGCCAGCGTATTGCCCGACTACCTTGGTGCAGCGGCCGATGGAAAAATCATTGTCGCGCACCTGGGTCACGGCGCTAGTTTATGCGCCATGCATGAACGGCGCAGCATTGCCACAACCATGACCTTTACCCCGCTGGATGGCATACCGATGGGTACGCGTTGCGGCTCGATCGATCCTGCGGTTGTACTGTATCTGCTGCAACGGGGCATGGGCGAAAAAGAAATTTCGGATCTACTGTATTTTCAGTCCGGCCTGCTCGGTGTATCCGGCACCAGCGACAACCTGGCCGAATTGCTCCAGCAGTCGGATACGCAGGCACAGTTCGCTATTGATTTATTCATTCACCACAGCACGCGTGCGATCGGTTCACTGGCCGCCGCGCTGGGGGGCGTCGATGCCATCGTCTTCACTGCAGGCATTGGTGAACATGCGGTGTCGATACGTGACGCGATCTGTAAAGGCTGTGCGTGGCTGGGCGTACAGCTGGACAAGAAGGCTAACCTCTCCGGCCAGGCCTGCATCACACAGCAAAACAGTCCCGTGCAGGCCTGGGTGATCCCTACCGATGAGGAACGCCTGATTGCCGAACAAACACTCGCACTCATACACACGGACAACAGCAAATACAGGATGTCATTATGATTAAATCAAATTTTACCGTCACAGATTCACCGCTGTCTGATACTGAACTGGCCCTGATCGACGCCTGGTGGCGTGCAGCGAATTATATTTCCATCGGCCAGATCTACCTGCTGGATAACCCCCTGCTCAAACAACCACTCAGCCTCGAACACATTAAACCAAGGTTACTCGGGCACTGGGGTACCACACCCGGCCTGAATATGATCTATGCTCACTTAAACCGGGTGATCAGGGCGCACGATCTGAACATCATTTATGTTACCGGGCCAGGCCATGGCGCACCGGGGCTGGTCGCCAACACCTGGCTGGAGGGCAGTTACAACGAGCTGTATCCAAACATCACCCGGGATGAAACCGGCATGCGCCGGCTGTTCAAACAGTTCTCCTTTCCCGGCGGCATTCCCAGCCACACTGCATCGGAAACGCCCGGCTCGATTCATGAAGGCGGCGAACTGGGTTATTCACTGAGTCATGCCTATGGTGCGGCCTTCGATAACCCGGATCTGGTCGTTGCCTGTGTGGTTGGCGACGGCGAAGCGGAAACCGGCCCGGCCGCTACCGCCTGGCATTCCAATAAATTTCTTGATCCCGAACGCGACGGCGCGGTGCTGCCCATCCTGCACCTGAACGGTTACAAGATTGCCAATCCCACCGTGCTAGCGCGTATCAGCAACCAGGAGCTGATGGATCTGTTTCACGGCTACGGTTATACCCCCTATCTGATTGAAGGCGCTGATCCGACGGCCGTGCATCAGGCCATGGCCGCCACCCTGGACAAAGTCATGGATCAGATTCATACCATTCAAACTGCAGCGCGTAGCGGTAACAGTTTCGCTCGTCCGCTATGGCCGATGATCATTCTGCGCACACCCAAGGGCTGGACCTGTCCGAAAGAAATCGATGGTCTGAAACTCGAAGATTACTGGCGCGCGCATCAGGTGCCGTTTGCACAACTGGCGGAAAAACCGCAACACATCCGCGTTCTCGAACAGTGGATGAAAAGCTATCAGCCCGAAAACCTGTTCGATAACGAGGGTCGCTTAATCGCGGAGGTCGCTGCCCTCTCCCCCACTGGTGAACGCCGCATGGGCAGTAATCCACATGCCAACGGCGGTCTGCTGTTACATGATCTTAAACTACCCGACTACCATGACTACGCCGTAGACGTGCCCGTTCCCGGTGGCGTAACCGGCGAGGCTACGCGCCGCATGGGCAACTATCTGCGTGATGTCATGGCGCTGAATATTGAACGTAAAAACTTCCGCGTAATGGGACCGGATGAAACCGTCTCTAACCGGCTGGGGGCCTTGCTCGAAGTCACCAACCGGGCCTGGGAGGCTGAAAAATATGATTACGATGATCACCTGGCGGCAGACGGCCGGGTCATGGAAATTCTCTCAGAACATACCTGTCAGGGCTGGCTGGAAGGTTATTTACTGACAGGTCGACACGGTCTGTTTTCCTGTTATGAAGCCTTTATCCATATTGTTGACTCCATGTTTAACCAGCACGCCAAGTGGCTCAAGGTGAGCAAACAGATCCCCTGGCGACGACCCATTGCCTCTCTCAATATTCTGCTCACTTCTCACGTCTGGCGTCAGGATCACAATGGTTTTTCCCATCAGGATCCCGGTTTTATCGATCACGTGGTGAACAAGAAAGCTGACATCGTGCGCGTTTATTTACCGCCGGATGCCAACACCACGTTGTGTATCACCGAGCGTTGTCTCAGAAGCCGCAACCTGGTCAATGTTATCGTCGCCGGTAAACAGCCCGAACCACAATGGCTGGACATGGACGCGGCGATTAAACACTGTCACGCCGGCATCGGCATCTGGGAATGGGCCAGCAACGACAGTGACAGCGAGCCGGATGTGATCATGGCCTGCGCCGGTGATGTGCCAACCATTGAAACCCTCGCCGCGGTAAAGATACTACGCGAACACCTTCCCGAGCTGAGACTCCGGGTTATCAATGTCGTCGATCTGATGACCCTGCAACCAAAAGAAGAACATCCGAGCGGCCTGGACGATGACGATTTTGACACCCTGTTTAGCCTCGGTAAACCGATTGTGTTCGCCTTCCACGGCTACCCCTGGCTGATTCACCGGCTGACCTATCGACGCCACAATCACGAAGGCATGCACGTGCGCGGCTACAAAGAAGAAGGCACTACCACGACTCCCTTCGACATGACCGTACTGAATGATCTGGATCGCTTTCATCTGGTCGATGATGTCATAGACCGGGTTGATGGCCTGGGTTCAAAGGGTGCATATCTGAAACAACTCATGCGCGACAAACTGATTGAACATAAACAGTACATTACCGAACACGGCGAAGACATGCCGGAGATCCGCAACTGGAAATGGATAAGCCCGGAGAAGCAAACATGAGTGAGTCAGTCAGCGATAACGCCCCGATAAAAGGGCTCACATCGACACAGGCAGCCGAACGGCTGCAGCAATATGGTCCCAACGCGCTGGAAGAAGAAAAAATCTCACCGCTATTAAAGTTATTGAGCTACTTCTGGGGACCCATTCCATGGATGATCGAGGTGGCGGCCATTCTCTCTGCGCTAATCCAGCACTGGGATGATTTCTGGATCATTATCATCCTGCTGATCTTCAATGCTGGGGTCGGCTTCTGGCAGGAGTACACCGCAGGTAATGCGGTAGCCGCGTTGAAAAAACAGCTCGCCCTGAAAGCCCGAGTACTGCGTGATGGCCAGTGGCAGGAAATCGATGCCAGCCAGCTGGTGCCGGGCGACGTGGTCCGTCTACGCCTCGGCGACGTGATACCCGCTGATGTCAGGCTGCTACAGGATGATTATCTAAGCGTCGATCAATCCGCCCTCACCGGTGAGTCCCTGCCTGTCAGCAAACAGCAGGGTGATGAGGCCTTCTCCGGCACCATCATCAAACAGGGAGAATCCATGGCCGAGGTCACCGCCACCGGCAAGAGCACCCGGTTTGGAAAAACCGCCAGCCTGGTGCAACAGGCAAAGACCGTCTCCCATTTCCAGAAGGCCGTGCTGACCATCGGCGACTATCTCATCTACGTCAGTCTGGCGCTGGTGATCGCCCTGGTGCTGGTACAATTACACCGTCAAACTCCATGGCTGGAACTGGTGCAGTTCGCACTTATCCTCACTGTCGCCTCCATCCCGGTCGCCATGCCGGCAGTGCTGTCCATGACCATGGCGCTGGGTGCGATGGCACTGTCAAAGCGCAAGGCCATCGTCACCCGCCTGGAGTCGATTGAGGAAATGGCCAGTATGGACATACTCTGTTCCGACAAGACCGGCACCCTGACCCAGAACCGGCTCACACTGGGCAAGATTGAGCTGTTCAACGCCAAAGACGAACAGGAAGTATTGCTGGCCGCCGCCCTGGCTTCGCGAGAGGATGATCGGGACGCCATCGACGAAGCGGTGTTACATGGACTCAAAAACAGGGACCATATTAGCCACTTTAAACAAATCGCCTTCGTGCCTTTCGATCCAGTGCACAAGCGCACCGAAGCAACCATAGCCGATGATGAAGGAACCTCGTTTCGAGTCAGCAAAGGGGCGCCTCAGATCATCATGCAACTGTCCGGACTGGCGGGCGCCGAACTGGAGCGTGCGCAAAAGGTGGTAGACGACTTCGCCGCCCAGGGTTACCGGGCGCTGGGAATCGCACGCCAGGCACAGGAGCATGCCCCCTGGATCTTCCTTGGTATTCTATCCCTGTTCGATCCACCGCGTGAAGACTCCGCCGAGACTATCGCCAGTGCTTGTGAGCATGGTGTTCAGGTAAAAATGGTCACCGGTGACAACGTCGCCATCGCCCGTCAGATTGCCAGCAAACTCGGGCTTGGTACAAATATTTTGAAAGCGAACAGCCTGCCTGTTAACGATGCCAGGACCACCGAAACCCGAGATGCCAACGAGCGAGTAGAAAGGGCAGACGGTTTTGCCGAAGTGTTTCCCGAGCACAAGTTTTGCTTTGTCAAAACGCTACAGCAGCATAATCATATTACCGGCATGACCGGCGACGGAGTCAACGACGCTCCCGCGTTGAAACAGGCGGACGTGGGCATCGCCGTCAGCGGCGCCACCGATGCCGCCCGCGCCGCCGCCGACCTGGTTCTCACCAACCCCGGGCTGTCAGTCATTATCAATGCCATTGAAGAGGCGCGGCGTATTTTCGAACGCATGAACGCCTATGCCATCTATCGCATCAGCGAAACCATCCGCATCATGTTTTTTGTCGTGCTGGCGATGATCTTCTTTGATTTCTACCCCATCACCGCCGTGATGATCATCCTGCTGGCCTTCTTTAACGATATTCCAATCATGACCATCGCCTACGATCACACCCGTCTGGAAAAAACCCCGGTCAGGTGGGATATGCAGCAGGTAATCACCGTCGCCACCGCCATGGGCATTACCGGTGTCGTCGGCAGCTTCGGTATGCTGCTTATCGCCATGGACTGGTTACATCTAAGTGTCAGCCAGATCCAGACCTACGTTTTTCTAAAGATGGCCGTCGCCGGGCACCTGGTGCTGTTCGTTGCCCGCAGCAAGGATCATTTCTGGAAACAGCCCTGGCCCGCACCGATTATGATCTGGTCGGCGGTCATCACCAAACTGGCGGCAACCCTGCTGGCGGCTTATGGTTTCGGCCTCATAACCCCCATCAGCTGGCCCGAAATCGCGCTCATATGGGGTTATTCGATCGGCTCCGCTTACATAACCGATCTGGTCAAAGTCGCAGTCTATCGGCATCTCGGCCACCGTACACCGCGCCATCAGCACTTTCTCAATGTGCTCAAGGGTCGCTTTGTACACGACTGGCATTGAAGCCAGAAAGACAATAAACAATGTATAAATTGTCACCTGCATGACAGCGTAACCACCGACATATCCCTAGAATAATTTATCGCATCAAGGATAGCGGAGCACCTCGGCAAGCCCGGTAGGGTGAGCACGATTTTTGTGTCCACGCGGAAATTTTTGCTGATCAATTGGCCTGCCAGTGATCCGGTGGGCACAAAAATCGTGCCCCCCCTACGCAATTAGGGCAGATTGTGAATAGTCGAAAACAACAAACCAAAGAGCAGCATTAACCATGCCGGATAATAAAAAAATCAATTTGTGGCAGACCATTGCCCTGGCAGTCGGCACCATGATCGGTGCCAGCATATTTTCTATCTTTGGTCTCGGTGCACGAATCGCCGGCAGCAACCTGCCCCTGGTATTCCTGATTTCCGGACTCGCCGCCCTGTTCGTCGCCTACTCCTATGCGCAGCTGGGAAGGCGCATCATTTCCAATGCCGGGCCCATGGAATTCATTCTCAGAGGCATCGGTGACAATCTTATAACGGGCAGTCTGAGCTTCCTCTTCTGGTTCAGTTATGTTGTTTCTATTGCCCTGTTTGCCAAAGGCTTTGCCGGTTATCTGCTGCCGCTCATCCACCTGCCTGCAAATGCCATTGGTATGGGACTTACCGAGCTGGGTGTGATCCTGGTATTTACCGCGCTGGGCGTGTTTGGTTCTGCTGCCGTCGGCAGGGCTGAGTCCTTTATCGTGATGATCAAACTCGGCATTCTCGGCCTGTTCGTGGTGCTTGGCATCGGCAGTATTCAAACAGAGCAGATCACACCGGCGCTGGATACAAAGGGCATTCATAGCATTCTCAATGCCACAGCTATCTTTTTTCTCTCTTACATGGGGTTTGGTCTGGTAACCAATGCCTCAGAGAACATGATCAACCCCAGCCGCAACGTGCCTCGCGCTATTTATCTGAGCATTCTTATCGTCACCCTGGTTTATATCTCCGTCGCCACCGTTGCCATGGGTAACCTGCCTTTGCCTGAATTAATCAGGGCTCAGGACGATGCCCTGGCGGTCGCGGCGGAACCCTTCCTCGGCAACCTGGGCTATTCCCTGGTCGCCATCGGCGCACTGTTTTCCATCTCCTCAGCTATAAATGCAACGCTGTTCGGCGGCGCCAATGTTGCCTATGCGCTGGCCCGCGACGGTGAACTGCCCCGTTTGTTCGAACGTAAGATCTGGTTTGGCTCGATGGAGGGATTCTACCTCACCGCCGGACTGGGCCTGCTATTTGCGCTGATGTTCAACCTGAATGGCATTGCCTCCATTACCAGCAGCGTATTTATGGTGATCTATCTGTTCGTATTAGCCGCCCACTGGCGATTGCGCTCTCAATACGGCGGCAATCCCACCATCATTGCCAGTGGCTTCATGATTATTGCCGGTGTCTTCATCCTCCTGCTCCACTATCAGTGGCAAACCAGCAGGAACGCCTTCTATGGCACCTGGATCACCATTGGCGCCAGCCTTGTGATCGAATTTTTCTACCGCGGTATCAGTGGTCGTGGCTTTATCCAGCGGGAATTTTTGAAACTCGAAGAAAACGCTGAAAAGCTAACCAGCAAAGTGCTTCCCATTCAGCATCTGGCTCAGAAAATTAAATCTGATTAAGCGATAAAACTGCACGACGCAAGGAGATAAACATGCCACAGCACAGCCATTCAACCCGTCTGTATTTTTACAGCCTGCTCATCCTGTTAATAGTAGTTTCACCACTGCGGATGACAACCGCTGCACCCAGCGCTCACTCTCCGGGCAACTACTGTCCAGCGGCAGACATCCTTCTGATAACAGCCGAAGATCTGTCTTCCAGTCTGGAGCTTATAATGCGATCACGGGCAGCCCAGGCCAGAGGGGATCTCGCAGAAATGGTGAACACCCTGAATGCGGCAGGCGCCGTACTTCAACAGGCAACCAGCCGCGGCGCCGGCGCTCGGACTGCGCTGTTAATCGACAGTGTTATTCTGGCCAGGCCCAATGAAAACAACCAGCAGTTATTGACCTGGTTTCCACTGCTGCACAGCGCTCTGCTTGCCTTACCGGATGACTATGCGCAGGACACTGCCGAGGAGGCGGTTGGACACGCCGAGGAGATACTGCAGGGTGACCGCAAGGGTGATGCGCTGGAGGAACTTAAAAAAGCGCGCCACTTTCTTACCTGTGACGGCCTGAACCTGCCCCTGCAGGCGGCAATCGTGGAACAATCCCGTCTGTTTTTCAAAATTCAGCAGCACAGAAAACCGCTGACCACAAACGACTATGACAAAATCCTCGAATCACTGCACAATGCTATGAACTTTATTCTGGATCACAGTAAAAATGCAATCCAGTAGCCCGCTTATTCCGATCTGTTTTCGCACCTGGAAAATGAGGCGCATCGCCATGCCTGACATTTTTCGTTTGCCTGCACGGTTTCAAATCCTGCTCGTCATACTCAGCACGCTCTTATTATTCACTGGACGTCCGGCTGCAGCCGACAGTACTGAGCCACTGCCAACTCTCACGCTCAGCGGCTCGACCAGCCTCGCCAATCTGGTAAGCCTGTGGGCCGATGCCTTTCGCCTGCGCTATCCGGCAATCCCTTTCAGCGTAGCCGATTCAGGCAGTGCGGTGGGCCTGGAAGCCCTGCTCAACGGCAGCGCCAATGCGGTACTGCTCAGCACCCCACTGCGTAAACATCAGCAACAGCGTTTCATCGATCGCTACGGCTATGCGCCTACCGTCATGCCGGTGGCGTATGATGGCGTCGCTATCTTCGTCAACAGGCTCAACCCACTGAGGCAGATCAGCCTGCCCCAGCTTGACGCGATTTTCTCCCGCACCCGACGCTGTGGCGCCGACAAAGCCATCCAGCGCTGGGCAGAACTGGGACTGAAGGGCGAACTTGCACAGCAGTCCATTGCCACGCTTGGCCTTAACGCTGACAGCGGCGCCTATTACCTGTTTCGCAGCAAGGCCCTCTGTGGCGGGGACTTTCGAACAGACTTTCAGGCCATGGTCGGCCCCGGCGCTGTACAGGCGGCTATCAGCCACAACCGCGCCGCCATCGGCTTTGCCAGCAGCTCACAGATTGATCCCGAATTACACACTGTCGCCGTCGCGCGCCATGATAACGGGACGGCAATCAGGCCGAGTCCAGAGGCCATTCGCAGCGGGCGCTACCCGCTCGCCCGCAGCCTGTCCATTGCTTATAACTTACCGCCACAACAGGACATGTCCCCACTGTTACGAAGCTTTATCGAATTTGTTCTTTCAGTGGAGGGTCAGGACATTGCGGCCAGAGCGGGCTATGTAAGACTGGCGAGACCGCTATAGCTTATGCGAGCAGCGCTATGTTTCTGCTCCATCGACACACATGTCGCTCGCATATTTTGATACCAACACGTTCAAAGGATCGATATTATGACCAGGAAAGCCACTTATATCTGCTGGTTCAATGAACTGGGCATCGATGATGTGCCGCTGGTAGGCGGCAAGAACGCCTCACTCGGTGAGATGTATCAGACCCTGACGCCCAAAGGCATACGCATCCCCAACGGCTTTGCTATCACCGCCCAGGCCTATCGCTATGTGCTGGAGCGAGCCAACGCCTGGGACACCCTGCACGAAGCAATTGACGGGCTGGATCCAGATGATGTCGAGGATCTGGCGCGGCGTGGGGCCAGGGCTCGAGATATCATTTACAGTGCCGGTCTGCCGGCAGATCTGCAACTGGAAATTCGCCAGGCCGCTGAGCGCTTAAACAAGGAATATGGCGAGGGCCTCAGTCTGGCGGTGCGTTCATCCGCTACCGCTGAGGATCTACCCAACGCCAGCTTTGCCGGTCAGCAGGATACCTATCTCAATATCAGCGGTGACGCCGCACTACTGGACGCCTGTCGCCGCTGCTTCGCCAGCCTGTTTACTGATCGCGCCATTCACTACCGTATAGATCAGGGCTTTGACCACTTTAAGGTGGCGCTGTCTATCGGTGTCATGAAAATGGTGCGTTCTGATCTGGCCGCCAGCGGCGTCATGTTCTCACTCGATACCGAGACCGGTTTCCGCGATGTGGTTTTCATTACCGGCAGTTACGGTCTGGGAGAAAACGTAGTTCAGGGCGCAGTCGAACCCGATGAGTTTTATGTTCACAAGCCCACCTTCGAGCAGGGTTACCGAACCGTATTACGCCGCCACCGCGGCAGTAAGGCGATCAAAATGATCTACGCCACGGGCCATACCCGCGAGGCAACCCGCAATATTCCCACCCCCGAACAGGATCGTTTGCGTTTCTGCATCAATGATGAAGATGTGCTGCAACTGGCTGACTATGCCATCAAAATTGAACAGCACTACAGCGACCAGGCGGGACATGCCAAACCCATGGATATGGAGTGGGCCAAAGATGGTCTCGACGGCAAGCTCTATCTGGTACAGGCGCGGCCGGAGACAGTCGCCTCACAACAGAAAGGAACCATCCTGGAACAGTATCATTTGCAGGGTGGCGGCAAAATTCTGGCTCGGGGCTATGCCATCGGTACCCACATCGCCACCGGCAGGGCCCGTTATATTCCTGATGTTGCTCATCTGCACGAGTTTCAGCCCGGCGAAGTACTGGTGGCCGACACCACCACGCCGGACTGGGAACCGGTAATGAAACAGGCCGCTGCTATTGTCACCAATCACGGCGGCCGCACCTGCCACGCCGCCATTATCGCGCGGGAATTAAATATCCCCGCCGTGGTTGGCTGCAGTGATGCCACCGACAACATCCCTGACGATGAAACGATCACCGTCTCCTGCGCCGGTGGTGACGAAGGTCGGATCTATCTCGGTGAGATTCCCTTCAAGGTAGAACGCACCGATCTGTCCAACCTGCCCCGCCCCCGTACTCAGATCATGATCAATCTGGGCAACCCGGATCTGGCCTTCTCCACTCGCTTTCTGCCCAACGATGGCGTTGGTCTGGCGCGACTGGAATTTATTATCAATGAATATATCAAGGCCCACCCAATGGCCCTGCTCCACCCCAATCGGGTAAAGAATAAAAATGAGCGCAAGGCGATTGAAACGCTGATCCACGGCTACCGGGATGGCGCGGAATTTTTTATTCAGCAACTCTCTGAAGGCGTCGCCACCATCGCCGCCGCCTTCTGGCCCAAACCGGTTGTGGTGCGCATGTCGGATTTCAAAACCAACGAATACGCCACCCTGCTGGGCGGGCACGGCTTTGAGCCGGAAGAAGACAATCCCATGATCGGCTTTCGCGGCGCCGCCCGTTACACCCATCCTGCCTATGCCGAAGGCTTCGCGCTGGAATGCGCGGCCATGAAACGAGTGCGCGACGACATGGGCCTGACCAACGTGAAGCTGATGATCCCCTTCTGCCGCAAGATAGACGAAGGCGAACGGGTGCTTCAGGCGATGGCGGACAATGGATTAAAGCGTGGCGACAACGGCCTGGAAATCTATGTCATGTGCGAAATCCCCAACAACGTGATTCTGATCGACCGCTTCGCGCAACTATTCGACGGCTTCTCCATCGGCTCCAACGATCTCACCCAGCTCACTCTGGGTGTAGATCGGGATTCGGAAATTGTCGCCTTCGATTTCGATGAACGCGATGAGGGCGTAAAAGAAATGATCCGCCTGGCGGTGGAAGGCGCGCGGCGCAACCAGCGTCACTCCGGCCTCTGCGGCCAGGCGCCCTCCGACTACCCGGAGATGGCCGAATACCTGGTCAAAATCGGCATCGATTCCATGAGCCTGAATCCGGACACGGTGCTCGCCACCACCCGCCATGTGCTGGAGGTCGAGAAAAGCCTTGAGGCCGGTAAAGGGGGGCAATAGGCAGACATCTGCGGGGTAGGTACCTGTATGGGCAGCGGGGAATTGAACTCAAAGAGCTTAAACTAACATTGTTCGCCTGAAGGCGAACCTACAGGGAAAACACCATGAATAGATCTTTTAATATAGAGCAAATTCAGGCGCGCCAGATCCTCGACTCCCGCGGCAACCCAACCGTCGAGGTCGAGTGCCAGCTAAGCGATGGGACGCTCAGCCTGGCGGCGGTGCCCTCCGGCGCATCCACCGGCAGCCTTGAAGCGGTCGAACTGCGTGATGGTGATGCTGCATGGTTCAACGGCAAAGGGGTGTTGAAAGCCGTGGCCAATGTGAACGATGTGATAGCCCCGGCTCTGCTCGGACAGGACGCCCGTCGGCAGGCGGCGATCGATGAGGCCATGATTAAACTGGACGGGACACCCAACAAGGCCCGGCTCGGCGCCAATGCCATTCTCGGCGTTTCCCTGGCCGTGGCGCGCGCCACCGCTGACGCCTGCGACCTGCGCCTGTACCAGTATCTCGGCGGGCCGGGCGCAACCCGTCTACCGGTGCCACACATGAATATTCTCAATGGCGGCGTCCACGCCCACTGGCAGGGAGCGGATTTTCAGGAATTCATGATTGCCCCTTTCGGCGCGGACAGCTTCCACCAGGCCATGCAGTGGGGCAGCGAAATCTACCATGCCCTGCAGACGCTACTGACAAAACAGGGACTCTCGGTCGGTGTCGGTGACGAAGGCGGTTTCGCACCGCATGTGCGTTCCAATGAAGAACCTTTTGAAATGATTGTTAGTGCTATCGAGCAGGTGGGATTGCATCCGGGAGAGGATGTCGGCATCGCCTGCGATCCCGCCTCCAGCGAGTTCTTCGAGGACGGACAATACAAGCTGCGCACAGAGAAACAACGGCTCGACGCCAACGGCATGGTCGCCTACTATGAAAAACTCAGCGACGCCTATCCATTGGTATTGCTGGAAGACGGCATGGCCCAGGACGACTGGGACGGCTGGAAGCACCTGAATCAGGTACTCGGTGGACGTATCGAACTGGTCGGCGATGATCTGTTCTGCACCAACCCGGCGATCATCGCGCGCGGTATCGAAGAGAATGCGGCTAACGCGGTGCTGATCAAGCTCAACCAGATCGGCAGCCTGACGGAAACTATCGAAGCCACCCGCCTGGCCCGTAACCATGGCTGGGGCGCCTTCGTCTCCCATCGCTCAGGCGAAACCGTTGACAGCTTTATCGCTGACCTGACCGTGGCGCTGGATACCGGACACCTGAAAACAGGCGCCCCGGCACGCGGCGAACGGGTGGAAAAATACAACCAGCTGCTACGCATCGAAGAACACCTGGGTGATGCTGCTCGCTATGCCGGGGCAAACGCCTATTGCCGCCGACCTGCATCGGCAAAGGACTAACCTGTGGGACGCCTGACGCTGATCCGCCACGGCCAGTCGATCTGGAACCTGCAGAATCGGTTCACCGGCTGGATTGATGTTTCCCTCAGCGCGCAGGGTGTTAAAGAGGCGCAACAGGCAGCGGCCCTGCTCACCGAGCAGCGCTTCGATCTGGCTTTCACCTCGAGCCTGCTGCGAGCCCAGGATACCCTCTATGAAGTCCTCAGACAGAATCGCCACTGCAACCATTATCTGCGTGTCCATGAAACCGGCCGTGAGTGGTACGAGCACTTCAAGGCGCGCCATCATTATGCAGCTTGAAAAAATGACAGCAATGCAGATCCTGGGCTATGAATTGAAGACCGGCGCCCCCCATATATATGAACTCGATAAGCACATGCAGATTCTGGAGAAACACATACTCAACCAAGAACGATTCAAAAAACTCAACACGCTAAAACAGGAGGCAGGACATGGAATACGCAAACGAACTTGAAAGCACGATTAGAGACATGGTGCAAAAAGGCCGAGGCATACTCGCTGCCGATGAAAGCTCCCCCACTATCGCCAAACGCTTCAAGGCCATCGATGTCGAATCCACCGAAGAAAACCGGCGCGCCTGGCGCAGCCTGCTGGTCACCACGGATGAACTGGGCAAATACATCAGCGGTATCATTCTGTTTGAAGAAACCCTGGCGCAAAAAACCGATAGCGGACAAAGCATTCCACAGGCGGCCTGGGCGCAAAAAATTGTTCCCGGTATCAAGGTCGACAAGGGCAAGATCCCGTTGGCCCTGTCACCCGGTGATCTGATCACCCAGGGCCTCGATGGCCTGGCCAAACGGCTGCAAACCTATAAGGAACAGGGCGCGCGCTTCGCCAAGTGGCGCGAGGTCTACACCATCGAAAAACACGCACCGACACAACACGGCATCGAAGCCAACGCCGAAATGCTGGCCCGTTATGCCGCCGTCTGCCAGGCCGAAGGAGTCGTGCCGATTGTCGAGCCGGAAGTATTAATGGATGGCAGCCACGATATCGATCGTCATGCTGAAGTTACCGAAGCCGTCCAGCACGCTGTATTCCATGCCCTGCACCGGCATCATGTTGTACTGGAACTGATGATCCTGAAACCCAATATGGTCCTGCCCGGCAAGGACTGTCGCCGAGCCGAAGCAGATGAGGTGGCGGCGGCGACACTGAAGGTGCTGAAACGCACGGTGCCAGCGGCGGTGCCGAGCATCAATTTTCTTTCCGGCGGTCAGGGACCGGAAGAAGCCACCGTGAATCTCAATGCCATCAACCAGCAGGGACAGGACGCGCCCTGGAACCTGAGCATTTCCTACGGACGCGCGCTGCAACAAACGGCACTGCAGGCCTGGATGGGTAAAAAGGAAAATCTGGCTGCCGCGCAACAGGCCCTGCTTAAACGCGCGCGCCTGAATCATCTGGCCATGCTCGGCGAATACCAGGCAGAGATGGAATCTTCGACCTGAATACACTCAGGCAGGCTGCCGGAATTGTCACCCAGGTTGCATCCCTGTTGTGGTGATTTATGCACAATTTATCCGACAGTCTGTTGTCGATAGCTGAGCGACCCGCGTGCCCGTAACGCCATGACCAGACTACCAAAGGCGTACGACAAATTTGTGCTGGAGACAAACCAGAATGGACAGAGACACGCTACGCCGTTTTCTATATGACATGCTGCTGGCGCGCGCATTCGAGGAACGCGCGGCGCAGGAATACAGCGAGGGCAACATTGCTGGTTTTTTACACCTGTATCCGGGCGAGGAAGCGGTTGCGGTAGGCGTGATTCATGCCACAGAACCCGGCGACTACCTTGTCACCACCTACCGCGAACACGTACATGCACTGGTACGCGGTATACCCGCTCGCGAGATCATGGCCGAACTGTTCGGACGTCGTGATGGCATCTGCAAGGGCATGGGCGGTTCCATGCACCTGTTCGATCGCGAACGCCGCTTCATGGGCGGCTATGCAATTGTCGGTGAAACCTTCCCGGTCGCAACCGGTATCGGCTACAGCATTGCGCTGCGCCAGCTACCGGAAGTCGCAATCTGTTTCTTCGGTGACGGCGCGGTCAACCAGGGCAGCTTTCACGAAGCGCTGAACATGGCCGCCCTCTGGAAACTGCCTGTGCTGTTTGTCTGTGAAAACAACCACTACCAGATCGGCACCGAAATTCATCGTCACTCTGCCGTAGTCGATGTCTATAAACGCGCCTGCGCCTACAACATCCCGGCAGAAAAACTCGATGGCATGGATGTCATCAATGTCTACAATACAACCCGGCATGCGCTCGCCCAGATACGTGCCGGTAACGGCCCGCAGCTACTGGAATTTGAAACCTACCGTTTTCGCGGCCACTCGATGGCCGATCCCGGCAGTTACCGACCGCGATCGGAAGTCAGCGCCTATGCCGAACGCGATCCGCTAAAGACCATGATCAGGGAAGCCGAGTTCGGCTATCCCACATCGGAGGAAATTGCCGCCGCCGGCCCTGATGTGATAGCCCAACTGATCGATCACCCATCCGCCATTGATCATTTTGACGCACAACATATCGAGCGCATCAAACAGGAGGTGGAAGCCGTCGTCGATGACGCGGTGCAGTTTGCCCAACAAAGTCCGCAACCGGCAATGGACGATGCCTGGGCCAGCCTTTATTGCAACCGCCAACATGAAACGCTGATTGGGGAGTCCAGCCATGACTGAACAACAGTTGTTCTGGCAGGCATTGAACCAGGCGCTGGACATTGAAATGGCGCGCGACGAATTCGTGTTTATTCTTGGCGAGGATGTCGGCCTGTACGGCGGTTCCTACCGGGTCAGCGAAGGCCTGTATGCCAAATACGGCGAATGGCGGGTGCGTGACACACCGATTTCAGAAGGCGGTTTCACCGGGCTGGGCGTGGGCGCAGCATTGACCGGGATGCGCCCGGTAGTGGAAATCATGACCGTCAACTTCGCCCTGCTGGCGCTGGATGTGATCATCAACATGGCCGCCAAGATCCCGTTTATGTCCGGCGGACAGTTTCCCATGCCGCTGGTGATCCGCATGCCCGGCGGCGTGGCAAAACAACTGGCCGCCCAGCATTCACAACGCCTGGAACACACGCTGATGAATGTACCGGGACTGCGTATCGTCGTCCCGGCCACCCCTCAGGATGCATACTGGCAACTGCGCCAGGCTATCGCCACCGACGACCCCATTATCGTGCTGGAACACGAACTGCTGTACTTCGACAAGGGCCGGCTCGATCTCACTGCTGAACCACCGCCCATTCATCAGGCCGCCATTCGTCGTAGCGGAACGGATCTGACTATCATCGGTTATTCACGCATGGCGAATCTGGCCGTATCCGCCGCCGAAGAACTTGACCCGCATAACATCCAGGCGGAAGTGATCGATCTGCGCAGCCTCAATCCCATTGACTGGGAAACCTGCGCAGCCTCTCTGAAAAAAACCCATCGTCTGCTGATAGTGGAAGAAGATTGCCGCTTCGCCGGTGCCGGTGCAGAGATCGCGGCAAACCTGAGCCAACGCTGCTTCTTTGATCTGGACGCCGCCCCCGTGCGCATCGCTGGACTGGACATGCCCACCCCGTTCAACCGGGAGCTGGAAGCAGGCAGTATTCCACAAATAAGCGACATCGTGCATGCCGCCCGGCAACTGGCTGGACAGGATAAACGTGTTTAAACAAGCTACAGATCAAGAAGGAGAGAAAAAATGGCTAACATGCCTGCAGCTGAAAACCTTAGCGGTAACTTTGGTTCTTACACCACGACCACAGGCATCCTCTTGCTTGTACTTGGCGCTGCCGGTATTTTTCTGCCCGGTCTGGTCTCGCTGGGAACCGTTTTCTTCATTGCCGGGCTATTGATCACAGGCGGCATCATCTGGTCCGTTCACACCTATAAACACAATGCAGGAAATGTCATGGACTGGATCAAACCGGCCCTGCTGTTGATTATCGGTAGCCTGATACTGTTTTATCCCCAGTCCGGCGTCGCGGCCGTCGGCCTGCTGCTGGCGGTTTATCTATTCCTGGATGCCTTCGGCAGTTTTGCCCTGGCTCAGTTGATTCACCCTCTCAGCGGTTGGGGCTGGATGGTATTCAATGGCATTGTTTCACTCTTACTGGCGTTGCTGTTCCTGATTGGCTGGCCGGCCACCTCCATGTGGCTGGTGGGGCTGTACATCAGCATCAGTCTGCTTTTCGATGGCGGCGCTCTGGTGGCTATCGGTATGGCTATGCGCAAGTCGGGGAAACTTTAAGATCAATTCCCAGCCGCCGCCCGATCAAATTTCTTTGCCTCATCAATCAGCCACAGCCCTAACGCTCCGGGCTCGGCATGCGCCACGAAGGCGCGCAGATAACGCGAGCCAAACAGGCTCTGCCTGTCTCTGGGCATAATGACATCGACAATAACCCCTGGGCAAATCGACGGGCTATTTACACTGACCCGCAAACCTTCTCGACTGACATCCAGTACTCGGGTATCTATTGTTTCACCGGTTTTTCTCTTCAGAATAACATTAAAATTTTCGATGCGACGAGGGAAATAACGATGTTCCATTGTTTAATCCTTCTGGCTGGTGAGTTTCTGATCGACCTGCGCTTCGGCGGTCAACCAGTCTTCCAGTGCTGAACCTTCTTCGGAACGACGTTGAAGCGAAAGAAAGTAGGCCGTTTCTGCGATCATTTTCCGGCGGGTTCTGGCCCCGACGGATGAAGCAGCGGCTTTTCGATTACTGGCTTTGCGCACTGCAGGATTCTTACCGGCTGTTTTTTTTGCAGTTTTTTTTCTGCTCACGGCTTTTTTGGCAACCGCTTTTTTCTTCGCAATTTTTTTACGGGAGGGGGATTTCGCAACAACTCCTTTTTTCTTTGTTGCCATCGCTTAATTCCTCTTAAAGTTTGTAGTAACTATAACCAGAAATGTCTAGCTATTCTCACCCTCCACAGAGGCTTATGCAGCAACCCAGGTTACAGCAACCCTCATAATAAGCAGCGTATTTGTTCATAAAACTGAAACATAAATCAAGCGGCATGCTCATAATTTGACTGGGTCCAGACGCATAGATAGCGAACAGCCATTTGTTCAAAAAAGCAAACACAGAAATAGTAATGATAAGAATTTGCGACCCCGCAGCAAGCTACGGGGTATTAGTCAAAGGAACAACCTGAACCGCCAAGACGCAAAGGACGCCAGGAATTGTTTAGCTAAAACTTGGCGTCCTTTGCGTCTTGGCGGTTAATATTAATCACAGCAAGCTGTGGGGAATTAAACCCGTAGAGATTCAATAATGCCCTCCTCCCGTAACTCTTTGAGCAGGCGGTTGACCACCACGCGCACCGTACCGATCATGTGCGCCAGTTCCTCATGCGAAAGACCATGCAACAGATCACGCCGCGAATTCACTCTGCTCTCTTCGTAGTTGTGCAAAATCAGGTGAGCCAGGCGGGCCATCGTATCATGCAGGGCCAGGTCGGTCGCCAGCTCACTCAAGAGGCAGGGGCATTTTAAGTTCCGATACGACTACCATTTAGACTCCCGCCAAATTGCGCAACAAGAAGCCACCCACTGTCTCACAGGTGACAGCCAGAAAATATTTTCTGGTGCTATTCTGCATAGCCATCGCCGGTAAGTTACTGGCAAATTAGCCTGTACCTGTTCAAGGAGGGCATGATGAACCATATACACCCGATCAATGGCAACCTGGCTTACGGTGCACCCGATCCGGCGCCGGCCACCGCCCCGCAGATACTGGTTGATCTGCTGGCTAAAGCTGACATCCACCTAAACGGCGATCGTCCCTGGGATATCCAGATATACGATCCGGCAACCTACCACCGCATCCTCAGCCAGGGTTCACTGGGCTTCGGCGAAGCCTACATGGATGGCCTGTGGGATGCCGCGCAGTTAGATCAACTCTTCGAACGTCTGTTTCGCGCTGATATCAACCGTGAAATCCGGTTCCTGCCCCGCCTGCGCCTGCTGCTCGCCAGCCTCGCCAGTACACTGCAGAACCGCCTCATCAACCGCCAGATGGGCCAGCGCGCCTATGAGGTGGGCAGGCGTCACTACGATATCGGCAACGACATCTACCAGGCCATGCTTGACCCCAGCATGAGCTACAGCTGCGGCTATTGGGCTGAGGCCGATAACCTCATCGATGCCCAGTTGGCCAAGCTGGAACTTATCTGCCGCAAGCTGGATCTGCAGCCCGGCGAGCGCCTGCTGGACATCGGCTGCGGCTGGGGTGGCCTGGCCAGTCATGCAGCCCGCTATTACGGCGTCGAAGTGCTGGGTATTACCATTTCACGCGAACAACAGCGGTTTGCGCAGGAGCGTTGCGCCGGCCTGCCGGTAGAGATCGCCCTGAGAGACTACCGCGAACAACAGGGTCGTTTCGATAAAATCGTCTCTGTCGGCATGTTCGAGCATGTGGGTCAGAAAAACTATGCCACCTATTTCGATACTGTACGCCGCCTGCTGGCGGAGGATGGCCTGTTTCTTCTGCACACCATCGGCGACTACGAGACTGTCAGCTACAACGACCCCTGGTTCGATCGCTATATCTTTCCCAACAGCATCCTGCCTTCGGCGCGACTTATTACGACTAAGATCGAACCCCATCTTGTCATTCAGGACTGGCACAATTTCGGCCCCGACTATGACCCAACTCTGATGGCCTGGTGGGAAAACTTCAACGCCGCCTGGCCTGAATTACGCAACCGCTACGATGAGCGTTTCTACCGTATGTGGAAATACTACCTGCACGTCTGCGCCGGCCTGTTCCGATCCGGACAGGGCCAGTTATGGCAGATTGTACTCTCCCACCGCGGCCAGCAGAAAGACTACCGCTCCATACGCTAGGGTCTGTTGATCTTTCAGATGTTAGGCTGATTTTGAGAAAATTTTAGTCCTGACAAGGCATTTTTTACGTATCAATGCACTCCATTGATAGCAAAAAATAACGCAGGCAGGGCTAAAATTAGCCAAAATCAGACAATAGATGAAAGAT
>JASBTR010000174.1 GCA_030148325.1 Gammaproteobacteria bacterium | reverse complement strand
GCATCGGCAACCAGTTCCATCACCTGAGAAACAGGAATATCGTAGCGCGCCAGCATATCTCGATCCGGGCGTATCGTTAACTGGGCTTCACCGCCAATCTGTTCCAGGGCGACCCCTCTGGTGCCTTTCACCTTCTTCACCAGTGCTTCTATTTCCGCGCCTTTTTTTGCCAGCGTATCAAGATCAGAACCGAACAGTTTAATCGCAAGCTCCGCCCTTACCCCGGACAGCAATTCATCCACACGGGTTGCAATAGGCTGTGAAAAGGAAAACAGCAATCCCGGATGCCGAGACATTCGTTCTTCCATCAACACCTGCAATTGTTTACGGTCTGGCGCGCTGGTCCATTCAGATACCGGTTTTAGACCCACAAAAATTTCTATATTGGATACTGGCTCCGGATCACCGCCAATCTCCGGTCGTCCAACCCGGCTGGTGGCATACAGTACTTCCGGAAAGTTAATCAGAATCGCTTCCAGTTTGTTCGCCACCTCTAACGAGGTATCCAGACTGGAAGATGGCGCCAGTGTCACACGGATATTGAGCGTACCCTCTTCCAGCTCAGGCACGAATTCCGTTCCCAGAAATGGCACCAGTATGAGCGAGCCAAGAAACAGTAACAGGGCGCTAATAACCACCAGCTTATGACGTTGCTGGATCCAGCCCAGTGCTTTTCTGTAAAGGGCTTCCAGTGGCGGCATAATAAAGCCGTCCCGGTGATTAATATCATGCTTGAACAGATAGGTTGCCAGCGCCGGCACCACGACCAGCGCGACCAGCAGGGAAGCAATCATCGCCAGCACGATCGAAATTGCCATGGGCTGAAACAGCTTGCCTTCCACACCCTCAAGGCTGAACAACGGCGCAAACACAATGATGACAATCATCACCGCAAAAAACACCGGTCGCCCCACTTCTTTGGCCGACTCCTGAATTAACAATGCAATGCCGCCTTCACCGTCCTGTCGATGATGATGAACCAGGCGGCTATAGATATGTTCCATCATTACCACTGAACCATCGACCATCATACCAATGGCGATGGCCAGCCCACCGAGCGACATCAGATTGGCCGACACATTCCAGTAGGCCATAGCCATCAGCGCCAGGCCCACAGAAACAGGTATCGAGATCAGCACCAGAAAGGTGGCGCGCACATTCATAAGAAACAGCATCAGCACGATCACGATCAGAACAAACGCCTGCAACAGAGCACCGGACACAGTTGCTACAGCCTGATCCACCAGGCTGGCCTGATTGTAAAATGGCTCCAGCGTCACGCCGTCAGGCAACGCAGCCCGAATGGCCGGCAGGCGAGATTCAATGCCATCGATCGTCGCCTTGGTATTCGCGCCCAGGCGCTTAAGGATCACCCCGGCAACCACCTCGCCCAGAAATTCCGGCTTGCCCGCTTCATTACGGCGGGTGATGCTGACTGCACCCTGACGGATCTCAGGACCAAAGGCCACATTCGCAACGTCACGCACACGCACCGCAACCCCGCCTTCATTTTTCAGCGGGATGTTACTGATATCACGTAAACCGTTTTCACCGCTACGCACCCAGCCTACACCGCGAATCACCAGCTGTTCACCGCCACGATCCATATACCATCCACCGGCATTGTGATTATTGTCTTCGATGGCAGTGGCGACCTCATCACCAGTCAGGCCAAATGCCAGCAGACGCTCCGGTTTGAGTTGCACCTGGTACTGGCGCACATCTCCGCCAAAGGACAACACTTCGGTAACGCCGCCCACCGGCATCAGCAGCAGTTTGACGATCCAGTCATTGATGCTGCGCAGAGCGATCGCATCGTATTTTTCAGGATCATCAGCGCGCAGAATATACTGATACACCTGTCCCAGTCCCGATGTATTGGGACCAATGCCCGGTGTTCCAATACCGTCAGGGATCTGTTCACGTGCGCTCTGCAGGCGTTCGAACACCAGTTGCCGGGCGAAATAAATATTGGTGCCTTCCTTGAAAACGACGGTAATCACCGACAGTCCGGTTTTGGAAATAGAACGGACTTCTTCGACGTCGGGCAGCGCATACATCACCGCCTCAATCGGAAAAGTAATTAGCTGTTCCACTTCCTCCGCTGCCAGTCCACGCGCTTCGGTATTGATCTGCACCTGCACGTTGGTGACATCGGGAAAAGCATCAAGGTTGAGTTTGGGCAAAACCAGAAAAGCTGCAGTGGCCAGCGCAATCAGCGCAAGCACCACCAGCAGACGACTGCTGACCGCAATGTCGATCAATTTATTCAACATCATTCGTCTCCTCAGTGGTTGTGTATTTCAAAACCGCCTTTCGCCAGTTCTGACTGCACAAAAAAAGCACCCTCGGTAACAACCCGTGCCCCGGGTGCAATACCACTGATCACCGCCTGACCTTCTGTAATTCGCTCCAGTTCAATTTCACGCGCCTTGAACTCACCCGCCTCATCCTGTTCAACCAATACCTGCCAGTCACCATCCGGACTGCGAAGAACAGCGGCTTCCGGTACTATCAGGGCCTGGGTTTCATCCGCAATGGCAATCTGCGCCGTGACAAACATACCAGGATGCAGTCGGTCATTTTTATTCGGCACTTCAATACGTACTGCAAGAGTGCGTGTTGTTTCATCCAGGGTATGATTTATCTGACTAACCTTTGCCGGAATTTTTTCACCATTGGCGATAATCTGAACTTCACTGCCGAGCATTATTTTGCCGGCATTGTTGGGCGTCACGCGCGCTTCCACCCACATGTTGGACTCATCAGCAATGACCATTAATTCCTGACCGGCTTCAACGCGTTCACCGACGATGAAGTTATCATGCAGAACACGTCCCGCCTGCGGCGCCAGCAACTGGAAAATACCATTGGCCAGAATGGCATCCTTGTTGTTCTTAAGCTGATTTATCTGCGCCAGGGTCATACCATAGGCCTGAATCCTTCCTCGCGCCTGTTCCCAGTTCACCTTCGCTTCTGTATAGCGCCGTTCTGAAACTACTTTTCGACCCAGCTTCTTCACGCGTTCCCATTCACGCTGCGCAACAAGATAGGCGCCCTGCGCCTCTGCCATTTCCACACTTGAGAGGGTCAGTAATAGCTGTCCTTTTTTAACCTCATCACCCAGTTTAACCGAGCGCCCAACCACCTGGGCGGCAATCCGCGGAGTAATCTTTACCGTTTTATAGGCATTAAACTTTACCTCTCCCGGCGCACGCAGCATCTGGGGTACAGGCTGTAGCTGTAATGTTGTTACCACTACCCCTGCCATTTTCATTTGCTCGGCATTCAGCCTCACGACACCTTCATCATCATGTTCACCCGCGTGACCGCCTTCCTTACCTGCGTGCTCATCATGTCCGTCATGTTCATCTGCGTGACCACCTTCCTCACCAGCATGCTCATCATGTCCGTCATGTTCACCTGCGTGCCCGGTGGTTTCATGGTCACTGCGCGCAGGATTTTCCGCATGCTCGTCGCCACAGGCGCTCAACAACATCGCCAGCATCAGGGCGCTTAAATAATACTTAATCTTCATCTTAATTCTCTTCTGCGGTAAGTTGTAACCAGTCATTAATGCTGGCCGTCACCAGCAACCAGTCAAAGCCAGCCGACCAGACCCGACCGCGTAGTTCATAACCGGCGGACTGGGTATCCAGCGCCTGTTTAAGCTGGACCAGATATTCAGTCGTACTCATGTCGCCGGCGCGCCAGAGCTTTTTGATTAAATTTAATTGCCGGTTAACGCTGACACGCCCGGTTTTTTTCCAGTTACTCCAGGCCTGTTGCAGAAGGTGGTAACGTTCCGTCGTTGCCAACACCCGCGCGCGTTGATCCTGAAACATCTGCTGAGCAAGCTGTTCACTGCTAATCAGTTCCTGCTGTGCTTCTTCCACTTCAGCGCGAAAAGTATTACGAATGTTCAGAGGAATGGTCAGGGTTGCGCCAATCAGACTATCGCTATCTTCCTTACCCCCACGCAGGGCGATGGTGGGGTCCCAGCTACGCTCACTCTTTCTCAATTCAACGGTATGGCGTTTTGCAGATACGGTCGCCTCGAGCGCCCGCATAGTTGGCAAGGCCCTGATAAACCCATCACTATCAGCCGGCAACCGCGCATAAGGCAATTCATCCGGCAGCGCCGGCAGCTTATCCGGCAGGCGAATAAAGATCGCACGCAGGGCTTCCTTTGCCGCCGCCGCATCCGACAAAGCCTGGGCGTGGGTCATCAGCGCCTCGGTATATGCCAGCCGCGCCAGATCCAGTTCCACCTGATTCAGATCGCCGGCTCGATAACGCAGCTCGGCAACATCGGCAAACTCCTGCATCAGTTGCAACCCCCGTCCAGCCAGGCTTGCCAGTTTATCCTGGGTTCGTTTCTCAGCGATGGATATCAGCAGATCATGCGTTAGCTCCTGTAGCGCCAGATCGTAGTCGGCCGTCGCCTTGAGCAACCGGGACTGGGCAACACTGGTGCGAGAACCCCGCCGGTCTCCCATATCAATAGTCTGACTCAACTGAATATAAGAGGTCTTGCTACTCGCATCTTCCGAGTCTATTTCCAGCTCCGGGTTATACAGAGCGTTATCCGCTGCACGCATGGAAGCACGACTGGCCTCCAGGCCAGCCTCAGCGGCGCGCTTACGCGGATGTTTGGCTATAACGGTTTGCAGCGCCCGGGTCAGACTGGCAGGCGCCATATTATCGAGTTTTATTTTTTTCTGACCTGTCGCCATGCTCTGCTCCGCCAACAGTGGCGAGCTAAAAAAGGCAGTCAATAATGCGGACAACAACAGTGATTTTTGGAATCTATATCTGAAACTGGATCTGAACATGGATTAAATCCTGAATAACAATCGTACAGCCACACCTGTCACCGAGGTAACAGGCGATAATCAAACAAGTGGATCAGAATTTATGCCGTAGGCGGAGGTGTAGGCGGCTGCCGACTTATAAAATAGCGTTGTTTAATAGAAACAGGCTTATAACCGCCATTGAGGACCGGCGGGAAAATAATGGCTTCGGAGAAAATACCAAAGAAATGCGCGCAGCCATGACAGCATTCATCACAGGGTGCATGAGTAAGATTGCCACTGGCGCCATGCACACTGAGTTCATGATTCTGCTGAAACACATCAAGCGATTCATCCAGCTCCGCGGCCCAGGAAAGGCTGCTGAGCAGAAGAAAGAGCACCATGACTTTTATGATTAAACGCCGCATATCGCAGGCAGTGTAGCAACGAATAACCCGATTTCGCAAGGCTACAGGTGAAATAAACGATATAATAAACCTGAAACCTGTCATGTTATTGCAACATGCTATTAACCAGGCGCAGAAATCCAGTGCTGGGAAAAAAATGCCCCGCTGCAGGCTGGCGGATGTTTAGCAGGATCACGTCACACCGGGAAGGCCGGTGTCCACAAACAAATTTCTGGATTCCGGCATACGCCGGAATGACGCGCCTCAGCAAGCAGCGGGAAAAACTTACGGAGGATTAACGTCGGTTCCTGCGCCTGAAAATCGAAGCCAGTCCCAGCAGGCCGCTGCCAAATAACCAGACTGCCGGAGGAAGCGGCACTGCCGAGGGCGCCGCAAACGGACAATCGCCATACAGGCAGCTCACACCCAGCCGGTAATTACCGGTTTCATCCCAGCCGGCATCATTCAGGCCAATTTTGTAGATGCCGGTTTCGGTAAGATCCAGCGTAGGCGAGACGGAGCAAAGAACAGGAGTACGATAATAATCAGCAGCATTGCCACTACATGACGTATTTCCTATGAGATTCCCAAGCGGATCCCAGATCTCCAGATTCGGATCCAGACCGGGAGTTGATGAGGCCAATGTGAGTTGGATACCCGTACCCGCCGCACCGTTAAACGCCAGAAAATCCATGTCCCCCAGATGACCCAATGTTTCATCAACGGGGGCATCATAGGCAAAGCCTGTCCAGTTATCCGTCGGCGGGTAGC
>JASBTR010000158.1 GCA_030148325.1 Gammaproteobacteria bacterium | reverse complement strand
TTGTCGAACCATGAGCGTGGAAATACTGTGAATAGAGTGTTTAATCTGCTTGTCCTTCGACAGGCTCAGGATGAACGGTAATTGCTTAAAGTGGACTGGTATTTGGAACAGCTATTTAGACACGCGAACGATGCGCTTCGTTTACTCAGCACATCCTACGAGAGCTTAAAACCGTGTTGTAAAGTGGACGGAATTAGGAACTTTTATTTAGCATGACAGCGGCCGATTTTAGTCTAGAATTGTGTATAAAGACGCCTTTGCTGCATTGTCCCGCGCAGGATCACCACTTCGACTGGAACCTGAACATCGACTAAAGGAGCCTCAACGATCCTCATATCCTCGATCGGGACACTTCGCTTCAGAGCGGCTCTCGCGCCAGACTTCAGTCGATGCGAACAAAGGAGCTACAGCTATGAAAAAGTTAATGATTTTTTTATTAGCGCTGGTTGCTGCCAATTCCCTCCAGGCATGGGAAGAACACAGCACAGTCAATGGATACAGGGCTTATCACGGCCCGGACGAATACCTGGTGTCAGATGAGTTTGGTGATGACTACACTCCGGATATTCATATGTCCCTCGATGGTTTTGATATTTACTACAGCCCTGAATACTATGGCCCGCCCTATGCTTACGACGAGTTGTCTCCGGCTGCAGAAGGGGCTCATCTTCTACTTGATGCGTTTGGTGGTTATTTCGCGCCGGAAATTTATATCTCGCCTCATGGCATCGAGATTTACCATTAGCCTGAACCCGGTATCAACAGGCCGTCTCACCGCAGTGTTCGATCTCGAACTCCAGCGTTGAATGGACAATGGAAAATCTCTGTTCGATCTCGCTCTTAAGCGCGCTCTTGATAGCTTCTAATTTGCCAAAATCATCAATAATTACATGCGCCTCAAGCGCATTTTTGTGTTCATCAAGTTGCCAGAGGTGGACATGATGAACATTTTTAACTCCCTCGACACTCTCCATAGCATTGATCATTTCTTCAATGGAAATATCTTCCGGCGTACCTTGCATGAGGATATGAATGGTCTGGGGTAACAGCGTTGCCGCCTGATACAGCACATAGCCGGCAATCAGCAGGGTCAATGCTGTATCCGTCCAGTACCAGCCATAAAGTAAAATAAGGCTGCCGGCGATAACCACCCCGACCGAAGCCAGGGCATCGGAAACATTGTGCAGAAAAGCGGCGCGGATGTTCATACTGTTCTTCGACATGGTAAAAGTCAGTACCGCCGTGGCCACATCGATCATCAGTGCAACCCCCGCCACAATCACCACCATCCAGCCTTCGATAACCTGTGGTTCATACATACGCCAGAGCGCCTCATAGACAAGATAGAGCCCTACAATTACCAGGATAACAAGATTGATCAATGCCGCAATCACCTCAGCTCGTTTATAGCCAAAGGTTTTAAAATAGTCCGCGGGTTGCCTGCCGACCCTACGCGCAATCCAGGCGATCAACAGCGACGCAGCATCACTGAAGTTATGCAAGGCATCCGCAATCAACGCCAGACTGCCGGAGAGAATGCCACCGATTATCTGCGCCAGGGTCAGCAGCATATTGATCGCAATCGCCCAGCCAAGCCGACGGTCGCCCATAGCATCTACATCATGATGGTGGTGGTGTTCGTGTCCCATGTTCTCTCTACCTGCGATAAATCACATGCTCGCCATTGCAGCATGCAGGCCGTGAACAAAGATAGCATAACGAAGTCTCTGTCGATGGCTTGCGGACGGGATATTAGACTAAAAAAACGATCTGAACCGCCAGGACGCAAAGGACGCCAGGAATTGTTTGGCTAAATCTTGGCGTCCTTTGCGTCCTGGCGGTTAATATTAATCACAGCAAGCTGTGGGGAATTAAACCCGTAGAGATTAAACCCTGAGAGCTTAATCAGGGTTTCCTTCGCCCTGCACATCCTCTTGACCGTTTCTTTGCAACCGTTGTTTAGTCACGCTGAGGATGCAACATAAGTTTTGCCGTATCGGCTTTGGGCGTACGCCCCGGCAGACAGGGCCGTAACATGGCAATCACCTGTTCTGCCGTCGCGCGGTAGCCGGTGAGTTTACCACCGTATAAACTCAGCAGCGCAGGCGAACTCATATGCAATATCGTATCCCGCGGCCGACTAAAAAAACTGCCCTCGGCTTTGGCTAACACGCGCACACCGGCAAAGCTGTCGATAATATCAGCCGGTCGTTTAGGGAAATAATAACGATAGATCGACTGCAAATAACGCACTTCGTCCTCTGTCGGACTAACCGTATCCGGCTCACCTTCGAAGCGGGTTTCTGTTGTGCCAATCAGGGTTTTTCCCTGCCAGGGCATGATAAATACGGCACGTTTATCTAATGGTGCTTCCACATAATAAATCGCAGATGGCGCGGGCGCATCCAGTAACAGATGCGCACCCTGCACCAGCTCTATCTCCAGTCGAGGCGAGCGAGGCGCAATCTTTTCCAGCACCTGATTCACCCACGGCCCGGCGGCGTTAACCAGTGCATGACTGGTAATCTGTTTTTCTCCATTCCTGTTTCTATAGCGAACCTGATGTAGCTTGTCTGTATAGCTTGCCGAAACAGCTTCTGCCGGACAGTCCAGTTCCGCGCCCAGCTCAATAGCCGAATGCATGACTGCGCGGGTCAGGGCGGCATCATCCGTTTGTGCATCCCAATACTGGTAAATGGCACGTAGACCTTCCGTATTTAAGCCATCCCTGGACGGCCACTGTGCTTTGGAAAAATATTTAAAACAGGCCCCTGATTTTAATTCGCCAAGCAGCGCATACATACTCAGCCCCAGCCAGATTTTCCAGGATTTCCGGGAACTGTTTTTATAAACAGGGATATGAAAAGCAACCGGTCTGACCAGTTCGGGCGCGATACGCAGGAGAATGGCCCGCTCCCGTAGCGCTTTTCTTACCAGCCCAAACTGGGCGCTTTCGAGATAACGCAAACCGCCGTGAATCAGTTTACTGGAACGGCTGGAAGTCGCAGATGCAATGGCCTGCTTTTCCAGTAACAGAACCCGGTAACCGGCTGCCGCGCCCGCCTGCGCCACCCCCGCACCCTGTATACCGCCGCCGATGACCAGTATATCGTAATCGGCTGCACTCATACTTCAGACCCAGCTTGCAAACCCGCCAGCATTTCTCCGATGGCGAAGGTCTCGACCAGATCCACGCCTCGAGCGAGCACCGCCCGAGCCCTGTCCACATCGGTGCATTCATACACCGCCAGACGCGAACCCGGCACCTGCAGCCTGCCTTTATCCGGCAGGGTTTCGATATCACAAAACAGGTATTCCGCCTCCAGCGCCTGTACCTGCCGCTGGCTCAGGGCATACCAGTCATCGACAACCACCGCAATCGGCTGGCGACCAAGTTCACGTACCTGTTTCAGCGCCGGCAGGGAATAGGAAATTATTACGCACTGAGGCAAAATCGGCTGCAGGGTTTTCATCACCTGTGCGACCACTTTTGCTTCGCCGAACTGCGCAAGACTAATGCGTTTAAGTTCGATAAATGCCGTGACCTGTGGATGGCAGCGTAACAGTTCGACCAGCTGTTCCAGGTTCGGAATACACTCCTGGCTGAAAACCTCTCCAAAACGTTCGACCTCACTAATCCGAAATGTTTTCAGTTGTGACCAGCTATAATCATGCACCGCGCCAGTTTTGCCGCACAGGCGCTGTAAGTCACGATCATGAAACAGCAGCGCCACCTCATCCCGGCTAAGCTGGATATCCACCTCGATATATTTCGCGCCCACTCGAATCGCAGACTCGATTCCAGTCAGGCTGTTTTCCGGATAACGGTAGGGATAGCCGCGGTGAGCAACCAGCCTGTCCGCAGGTAAAATCATATTATCCGCTTCCATTCATATCCCTCCATCCAGATTCAGGGAACTCTGTTATAATCCCGAGCTGCATTCATACAGCCTAAATTATCATGCTCCAGCACCTTTCTACTATTCAGATCATTTCCGTCGCCATCCTGCCCATGCTGTTTGCGATTGTTGTACACGAAGTCGCCCACGGCTGGGTCGCCAAACAACGTGGCGATCATACTGCCGAGATGCTTGGCCGTCTGACTTTAAATCCGATTAAACATATCGATCCCATCGGCACCCTGCTGGTGCCGATTATTATGATCGCCACCCTTGGCATCGCCTTTGGCTGGGCCAAACCCGTGCCTATTGATTATCGCAATCTGCACAACCCCAAAAGCGACATGGTGCTGGTCGCCGCCGCCGGCCCCATATCCAACCTGCTCATGGCCTTTGCCTGGGCCCTGATTGCCAAAATTGCCATGCTTCTGCCCACCAGCATGCAGTTTATCGCAGTGCCGCTGATTTACATGGGCCAGTTCGGCATTCTCATCAATGTACTCCTGATGGTGTTCAATCTCATCCCCCTGCCACCGCTGGACGGTGGACGCGTCGCCGTCGGCCTGTTGCCGCTGCAGATGGGCAATTTCCTGAGCAAGCTGGAACCCTATGGCCTGTTCATCATCCTCGCCCTGTTCGCGACCGGCTTCCTCTCAAAAATAATCTGGCCGGCTATCGCGGCTATCTCCGGCATTATCGAAGCCCTTGTCGGCATGTAATCGATCTGCCAGTCAGGCTGTAGACAGCCGTTGCAGGGAGATGAAGCGCTGGTTTTCATCAAACTCCAGCTCGAACAGGCCGGACACACCGGTATGGCTCAGATACGGACGCAGAATAGCGGCCGGGAAGCGCAGGTTCTGACCGTCCAGCGCCTGCACCTGCACCATGTTCGCCTGCCCCTGATAATACTGACGATAGGTTTCAGCCGGTAGATCCAGATAAAAACGGATTCTGGCCATGTATCATAATTCCTTAATATTCAATACCCTGCCAATCATAAGGGATAAATCAGGGAAGACGGATACTTAATTATAGGTGTAGAATCGTGATTCAGGATCTGCTCGCTCTGGTCTCCACTCCGGGCGGACGCCTGTTCGGACTCAGCCCCACAAATCTGATTTCAGGGGCGCATGATAATTACAACGACACTAAAAAAGAGAGTGAACAACGTTATGAAATTTACATTCCCAACTGCAAAATACTTTATAAAATCCCTGCTCATCTCCGCCCTGCTTGGCCTGCTTGCCTATTTTCTGGCCCCCCAGCTGTCTATCGAAAGCCTCGGCAGCACCAGTGGCTTTGCCTATGGCGTACTGGTCGGCGCCCTTATCGGCTCACTGCTGGCCGCCACCCGCATCATTCCCGCTGCAGCCACTAAAATGGAATCCATTTTTGTCGGCAATCTGGCTTTTCGCGCCTCGAACAGCGCGGTACGTGAACTGTTTGAAAAATATGGCGAAGTCCATGCGGTACGCCTGATGACCGATCGCGTGACGCGCAAACCTCGCGGTTTCGGCTTTGTAGAAATGAACCACCGCGACGCTGTAAAAGCTATCAATGCCCTGAACGGCGAAGAATTCCAGGGCCGGGAACTGAAGGTCAACATCGCCAACGAAAGAAAACCACGTGAAGAAATGCGCACAGCCAACAGCTAACCAGCATTTACACAAACGCGAAAAAGGGAGCCTCGGGCTCCCTTTTTTCTTGCCGCATCTGCCATTTATAAACGATGGATAATTAACGCAGAGGACGCGGAGGCGCAGAGACGCGGAGAAGAGAAAAAATTAAGGAAACTCCTCCCCCTTCACAAACGGACGGGGTAACCGTTATGCAAGGTAGAAATCACACCTGCACAATGAGCTACGAGGAATTACATCCAATAAGATTAATAATCAAAACCATACAATCTCCGCGTCTCTGCGCCTCCGCGTCCTCTGCGTTTAATACAACCCTTTATTTCTAGCCCCGTACTTCCAGCAGCTCGACATCAAACACCAGGGTCGCGTTGGGCGGAATCACGCCGCCTGCGCCAGCTGCGCCATAGCCCATGTCCGGGGGAATAATCAGGCTGCGCTTGCCGCCGACTCTCATCCCGGCAAAGCCCTGATCCCAGCCCTTGATGACCATGCCGGCTCCGAGCACAAAAGAGAAGGGATCATTTCTGTCGAGAGAGCTGTCGAACTTGCTGCCCTTGTTGTCGGCTGCCGTTTCATCATACAGCCAGCCTGAATAATGCACGACGATGGACTTACCGGAAATGGCTTCGTCACCCTCACCCTGCGCATGATCAATAATCTGTAATTCAGTTATATTATTTGTGGACATTAAAGGTCACTCCTATATTTTGTCTGGCTGCTGGTTCGGAGCGGGTAGCCCCGTTTCCGCGCCCTTTCAGGCCAAAATTTTCTTCAGTAATTTTTCCATGCGCCGTTATATAGGGGCACAGCGTAATTATGCAGTATGTATAAATCTCTGCCAAATCGGAATTTGAAGTGGAGACAAGGATTAGAACCAGGCATAAATTTAGTTGCATCACAGGATAGTCTTATGAACTCATCATTTATCACCTCCGTTGACGAGCGTACCAAGCTGGCAGGCGCAAATCGTCTGGAAATTCTTCTGTTCAGTCTCGGCCTCGATGCCAATACCCAGCGCGAGGAAGTCTTCGGGCTAAATGTTTTTAAAATCCGCGAGGTCATCCAGGTACCGGAAATCACTCACGCGCCGGACATGCCGGTGGGCTTCAAGGGCCTGGTCAGCCTGCGTGGAGTAATGATCCCGGTTATCGATCTGGCACATTTCTGCGGCATGTCGGTCGAAGAACCGGCTACCAAGCTCATTGTGACCGAATACAATAAATCCACCCAGGCGCTGCTGGTCGGCTCAGTAGAACAGATCCTGCGGCTGGAATGGAACGACATCAAGGTTCCGCCGCCAATGATGGCTAACCGTATGGGTGGCCTGATCACTGCGGTGACCGAACTGGATGACAACCGCATCGTCATGCTGCTGGACGTGGAAAAGGTACTGGTGGAAACCGCCGGCACCCAGGATGATCCCAGCCAGTTTGAGGGCATCGAGCGCCTGGATAACGCTGCTACCGTCTTCTTTGCCGACGATTCCAGCGTTGCCCGCCGCCAGATCGAAAATACCCTGGATCGGCTGGGTGCAAACTATTACAGCGCCAAAAACGGTGAGGAAGCCTGGGAAAAACTCCAGGAAATCGCCGCTCGCGCCGAAGCCGGCCACACCCCGGTCAGCGAAATGATCAATGCTATTATTACGGATGTAGAAATGCCGGGCATGGACGGTTACGTGCTGACCCGGCATATCAAGAGCGACGCCCGCTTCAAGGGCATCCCTGTCATCATGCACTCATCCCTGTCTGCCGATGCCAACATGCTGCTAGGCAGCAAGGTGGGCGCCGATGCCTATATTCCCAAATTCGATCCTGTCGAACTATCAAAAGCACTGATCCCGCTGTTAAACCAGATCAGCAACGCCTGATTCTGCTGACCGCGGCAGCGGAATCAGGCGCCCATCGTCAGGCAATCAGGTTTTCTTCCAGAAAACTCTGGTAGTTCTCGGCGCTGACCAGCTGGGTGCCATCACAGTTAAACTGGATGCGGACAAAACTCTGCACCATACAGATGGTCACGTTGCGAATATAATATTCCGGCATATCACGCAGCACCTTCAGGGTGGAAATCACATTGATGATTTCCTCCTTCTCCATCGGTTCCCATTCGGCATTGCGTTTATTGAGGATATTCTGCCAGTACCCCGGCAGGCTTTTATAAATCGGGTTGGCGGCAATGTTCCAGTAAATATCATTCACAAACCGGATCTTGTCTTCGTAACTCACCGCCGGGAACTGACGCTCGATATATTCTCGGTCGACCATTTTTTCCGCCGAATGCACTTCGATACGCATGGGATCGAATACGGATGCAGTCCGAATCTCGCCATTGTTAAAACCGATATACAGGCGGAAGGTGCTGCGATTTAACAGCAGCTCCTTAAAATTAGCCGCCAGCGGCTCGTAAAGACTATCCACCGAGCTATTGTATTTCTTGCGCGCATACGTCGTTTCGCGCAGGGACGGATCACCCTTGATGCCAATCTGCAGGGTCTCCGAATTCAGGCCGCTGGCGCTGAGAATGCTTTCCTTCAGCACTTTCTCTTCTATTTCAATATCACGTTTCGACATATTATTCTCTTGCTTATTCTCTATTTTCCAGGTTACTGAAAATTCTGTCTCGCCTGGCGAGCAGGTCTCATATTATACTTCGGTTTTTTCCTGCATATGACAAGATACCATGCACTCGGCACAGAACAATCTCGATATCTACAACGTATCCCTGGATGACTTTGAACAGAAAGTCATCAAAGCTTCCCGACAACGACCCATCCTGGTCGATCTATGGGCCGACTGGTGCTCACCCTGCATCGTTATCGCCCCCGTCCTCAACCAGATCATCGAACGGCTTGAAGGCCGCGTGGCGCTGGCCAAGGTCGAAGTGGATGAGGGGGAAAATATGAAACTGGCCGGGCGCTACCAGGTGCGAGGATTTCCAACAGTCATTCTATTTCAGGACGGCGAAGAAAAAGCGCGCTTCAGCAGCGCTCGACCGGCCTCGTTTATCGACAGCTTCATTCATGAAAACGCCGAACTCTAAATAAAAGTTCCAAAATGCGTAGGATGTGCTGAGTAAAACGAAGCGCATCGTTCGTGTATCCAGCCTGGAATGATGCGCTTCGTTCCTCAGCACATCCTACGAAGGTTTAAAAGCATGCTGCAGATTTGCCCCTATCGCCTGCGTTCATTTCTTGTTGCCGGTGTAGAATACGCCCGGAATCCAGGTTTTATACAGCTTCGAGGTTTCATCCATCTCGCCGTCATTTTCATCGACAAAGCGGAAATTGTTGATGCCGATGCGGATCACGTCACCATTGGCCAGTTTGTACAGGGATACCGGCCTGTCATTGACAAAGGTGTGATTGGTGCTGTCCAGATCCTGCAGGATGTAATCGACCTGCGCATCCTTTTTAGAACGCAGCACAACTTCAATAACGGCGTGTTCCTTGCTCACCAGATCATCATCAATGCAGATCTCATTATCTGCTCCGCGACCGATACGAATACGCTGTTTATCAATAGGAAACTTTATTCCCGCATTGTTGTACTGCACCAGCATCGCCATTGAATTTATTTCCCCTGTATTTCTGCCTCTAGTGCCGCTGTTTTTCGGGCTGATTCACGTTCGATAAATTTTTCCACCAGCTCCAGTGGAATCGCGCCGATCTGCTGTACTTTCAATTCGCCATCGGGCGAATACAGTAACAGGGTCGGCGTCCCCATCCAGTTCTGCCCGGTCAGTTTCTCAAACCAGGCGGCCACTTTTTCCGGCTCGCCAATGAAATTGGGGAAATTGATTTCGTGGCGATTGATGAACAATTCTGCCGCCTTCTTCTTCGTCTGTCCGTCAATTGAAATACCCAGCACCTGCGCGTTTTTTTCTTCATGCTTGAAATGAAAATCCACGTAGGCATGCGCTTCACGGTTACAGATATGGCAGTCTGATGCCCAGATCATAACCAGCAACCATTTATCTTTCCCTGTGTAATCGGTAATCGCCGCAGGTTTGTCGTCGAAAGTCGAAAACAATGGCTCGCTGGCCGCTACCGATGCTGTCAGCAACAGCCCCAGCATTATAGAAAAAAAATATCTGTCCGAATTTCTCATCATCAAGTTACTCTTTCAATAAAAAAGGATCACCATGCTGGTTTCATGCCTGCACCGGCGCGGCTACATACTCTTTTGGCTGCAGGCGCAACTTGGAAAACTCATCCACAAGGTCTTCCGCATCCAGCTCATCATAGGCCTGACGGTTGAAGGTAATAGTGCCACCGCCCATCTCGTACCAGGAAAAGCCCCCACTCCATTCAGCCTGCCGATAATCACTCTGATGCTTACGTGGAAAAATCAGGATCTCACCCGGCAGATAAATCAGGTTATAAGGGATTTGCACCTGGTGCAAATTGTCGATATAAGACCACGCCTGTGAGCAATCGTTCAACCTCTCACACTGTGCAGGATAAGCCTGCTCGCCGCCATTGTGGCGCCAGCGATCGGCCATCACCGGTAAGCCCTGTGGCCGCAGGAACATCTGAAAATGCAGGTGGTTAACCGAAGCATGAGCGCCGCAGGAATTATACCCAAAGCCCAGTCCCGGCAGGTTTTCACCCAGCTGTTCCGCCAGTTGCCAGACGTAACGATGGTATTCCTGATGCAGAAACTGAGGCAGATTTTTCTGCCGATCAGGCAGCAGCAGGCCATGATACTCAATGAATGGATATTTATTATAAAACAGCGCCGCCGCTCGTCCGTTCAGCTGCCCTTCCCAGAAACACTCCTTTTGCATAAAGGGTTTGTTGAAATGAAAACCGTTTTCATTGAACGGTGCATGAATCCCGCCAAGCACCTGCTCACTCATGCGCCGAGGACGAAACGCCCGCACCTGATTGAACTGGATCTCCCAGTCATCCTCATACCGAAACGCGGTTTGCGCCAGTTCATCGAAACCCACGACCAGCATTTTCAGGAACACCAGCAGGTCCTCGTCACTTTCATTCACCTGCCGCCCCTGCCTGAAATTATCCAGAAAATGTTTCTCCAGTTTTTTGAACTGGGCGCGCAACACCGAATGCGTCGCCTCAAAAATGAACGGATCGAAAGTGGCATTAGCACAGCCCAGGATCAACGTGCCCAGGCTGTCATGGTTCAACATTTCCACCAGTCCTTCATTGAAAGCCTGAGAGAAACGCGAAGGTGAAGAAAAGATAGTGCTGCTCATAGCTCCGACGATGCAATAAAGGAAAAGGATGCGCAATTATCGCTTTTTATCCCGCCCCTATCCAGTACTGTCCAGCCGCAGCACATGGATTTCGCTATTCCTGACTTCCCATTTAAGATCAAAGTCCAGCAGGCGCATGGCATACACCTCGCCCTCTTCCCCTGTCTGTGCGCGATAGGCCGGGCGAGGATCCAGTTGCAACAGGTTTTCGATCAACGCCCTCAACTGCGGGTAGCCCTGCGCATAGTGCTGACACTGGGCTTCTGCTTCGGCACTGAAGACCAGTTGCCCGGCCGCTTTCGGCGCCCGGGGCGCATAACCACTGACCGCTTGCGGAAGACTATCGGCATAGCTCAGATAAGGCTTGATATCCAGCACCGGTGTCTCGTCCAGCAGATCCACACCGCTAATCTGTAGATACAGGTGACCCTGTCGGCGCGCCAGACCATCGAGTTTCACCACCGACAGCCCTAGCGGATTAGGACGAAAAGTAGAGCGGGAAGCAAATACGCCGACCCGCCGATTTCCCCCCAGGCGTGGTGGGCGCACGGTGGCTTTCCACTTCTGACGCAGGCACTGGTGAAACACGAAAATCACCCAGATGTGGGAAAAGGATTCCAGGCTGCTGAAAGCCTCGTCTCGATCGAAGGGCGGCAGAATTTCAATTTCGGCGCGGGCTTCCGCCACCAGCCCCGACTGCCGGGGAATACCAAACTTTTCCCGGAAACAGGAGTGAACAAGGCCGATGGTCTGCATTGCAAAGGACATCGCTAGCCCCGAAGCAAATGCGGCTTTGCCAGATAGGGCTTGCTACCCATTTCATGCAGGCGGCTCAGGGTACGCTGAAAGGCATCACGCTGACGGCGACCAAAATACAGTTCATTCATGGGCTTTTCCGCAGCCAGGATCAGCTTAACGTTATGATCGTAAAGCGCATCAATCAGGTGGATGAAACGTTTGGCAATGCTGTCCTGCGCTTCGTTCATGACATAAATATGGCTGACAAAAACAGCGTGGTAGATCTGTGCAATTTCCAGGTAATCATGGGCACTGCGTGGTGTGTTGCATAAGGCATTGAAATCAAACCAGATCACGTCATCGGAAAGGGCGATATAGTCAATCATCCGCCCGTTGATCTCGATCTGCCGATCATGTTTGGGCGTAGATGGCGCCAACGCATTGAACTTTTGCTGCAGCAGGGAATGCGCCTGTTCATCAGGCAGAACACAATAGGCCTGGTTTTTTTCCAGCAGCGCCAGCCGGTAATCCTGTTCGCCGTCCAGCACCACTTCCTCGGTGTATTCCTGCAGCAGGGCGATGGCGTAGAGGAAGCGCTCACGCTGCAGGCCGTTTTTATACAGTTCCTCGATTGCGATATTGGAGGTAGTCACCAGGGTTACGCCATTGTCGAACAGCGCCTTCAGCAGACCCGCCAGCAGCATGGCGTCGGCAATATCATGCACATGAAATTCATCCAGACAGAGGATGCGAATATCGCGGGCGATCTTTTTCGCAACAATTACCAGCGGATCGGGGGATTTTGGCAGGATCCTGAGCTGATGATGAATGTCACGCATGAAACGGTGGAAATGCACCCGGTTTTTTTCTGAAAAAGGCAGGCACTCATAGAAACAGTCTATCAGCCAGGTCTTGCCCCGGCCCGGGGCGCCATGAAAATACAGCCCCTTCAATGGCGCAGGCCGCCGAGCAAACCAGCGCCGCCAGCCGTCAGTCTGTGCAGGCGCAGCAAGCAGTTCATCATACAGTCGCTGAGTGGCCGCCACCGCACGCGCCTGGGCCGGATCCGGCCTGAACTTGCCAGTTTCCAGTTGATGCTGATAATGTTCAGTCGGCGTCATCTGCTGTCTTTGTATCCCTCTGCCGATTCCATCGCCCCTGTTTTAATCTCGCCTGTGGCTGGCATCACAAAAGGGTTTATTGCCGGATCGGCCGCAGCGGCACAGGGCGCCGCGACTGCGTTGCGTCCGGAAACGACCGTCCGCACTCTGGATCATCACCGGGCCACTGATGATCAGCATGGCATCGGGCTTCACGGTAATCAGCAGTGGGCCACTGCTGTCGTCCAGCTCTTCCGCCCGCTGATCGTGAATTTCGCCCGCATCATGAAAATCTGCCTGCCGGTGGCTGCCGTCACAAAACGGCATTTTTTTCGACTCGCCACAGCGGCACAACCAGGCTTCATGATCTTTCAGCAACACCTCACCCTCACCATTGACGACAGTGATATCGCCGCGACAGACCATCGGCCCGTCCGGCTTCAGGGTAATAATATTCTCATTTGTATCTGCCAAAACGGGCTCCTTTTTATTCCAGAATAATCAATCCCCTGGGCCCCAATCAAGCCAGTCGACGGTAGCCCTGCTGTCCAGGAAGACTATACCGTACTAAGCGCCACTGGTGAAAATGTAGGATATGTCCTACAGAACTTTAATCCTGGCCTGACAGACAATCCACTGTGCAGTACGTATTCTATAACCAATGGTACAGGTTCTTATTGACAGGGGGGGCCGCGATTCTCAGGGAAGAACCGGGTTGCCGGAAAGGATTTTCAGGGCAAAAGGCCGGGTGCCTTTCGCAGCACACAATGGACAGGGACACAGAACCTGAACCATTCATTTTCAGTCATGAATCAATTATCGGCACAAAACCATGCAAATGACAAAACTGACTACCCGACGAAATGAACAACGCTTCATTCATATCTCCCGCCAGGGCTGGTACCTGCGCACTCGGGAAGGATTGAAAGGACCCTTTGAGAACCGCAGCAATGCACAGGCATTCCTGGACACTATTATCGAGGAAAACAGAATCATCGCCTATACTTAAAATATATAAGTAATATAAAAGAAGACATGAATAAGCGTATCTTTGAACCTTCAAAAGTGAACCGTTACGGTGAACACGGTGAGATCCCTGCCCGTAACAGGCGTATTTATTCTCTGAATAACGAGTGGTATTTCCTTACCCGGGAATACGGCATCTTTGGCCCCTACAGCAGTTTGCAGGAAGCCCGACAGGAGCTGAGACTGTACATGCGCCGACTGGGCATCGTGCGGGCGTCGATCTTCTAAACCATACTTCTGCAGTCGACGGGGGAGCATATGCTTCCCCGTCTGCGTCTATTTCATCACTTTCTCTTCCGCCGCTTTAGCTTCCGCCGCCATCGTCCGATATAGACATTATGGCCACATAAACGGCATCCGGACGGCCGCGTTGCACCTGCATTCCCTGCCTCTAATGCCTGTCACAAAACTGTCATACTGCCCTGTTGATATTGCGGTAATATTTCAGTCATAAATAATTCAAAGAGCGCCAACGTGGAAGAAATCGACTTACATCAGCCTGAACTCTATATTAACCGTGAACTGAGCCTGCTTGAATTTAACCGGCGGGTGCTGGAACGCTCAAAAGACGAACAGATACCGCTGCTCGAGCGCCTGCGCTATTTATGCATTTCCAGCACCAATCTGGATGAATTTTTCGAAATACGGGTCGCCGGACTGAAAGAAAAAATTGATGTGCCCGGTAGCCACAATACGCCGGACAAGATGTCCGCAGCCGAAACCCTCAAAGCCATCCGCGCAACAACCCTTGAACTGGTCGAAGAACAGTACCGGGTGCTCAACGACGAACTCTTCCCGTCGCTGGAAAAGGAAAATATTCGTTTTATCCGCCGCAGCGAATGGAGTGGAGCGCAGGAAAACTGGCTGCACCGCTATTTTGAAGAATGCCTGCTACCCATGCTCACACCCATGGGACTGGATCCGGCGCATCCCTTCCCACGCATTATTAACAAATCCCTGTCCTTCATCGTTTCATTGCAGGGCAAGGATGCTTTCGGGCGCGACAGCGGCATGGCCGTGGTCCAGGCGCCCCGCTCCCTGCCTCGCCTGATCCAGCTCCCGCCCGACGAAACCGGAAATGGCGAAAATGACTATGTTTTCCTGTCATCCATCATTCACGCCTATGTCAGCGATCTATTCCACGGCATGAAAGTCACTGGCACCTACCAGTTCCGCATCACCCGCAACAGCGATCTGTTTGTCGACACCGAAGAAGTCGATGATCTCCTGCATGCGCTGGAAGGCGAACTGCTGTCCCGTCGTTACAGCGACGTGGTGCGCCTGGAAGTGGCTGATGACTGTCCTGATGACATGATTTACTTCCTGCTGAAAACCTTCCGTCTGGAAGGTGAGGACCTCTATCGCGTCGATGGCCCGGTCAATCTAAACCGTTTACTGCAGATCTGCGACCTGCCGGATAAATCGAATCTGCGCTTTCAACCCTTCACGCCCGGGATACCGAGTAAACTACGCAACAACCCGGACATCTTCAGCGTAATCCGTAAACAGGACATTCTGTTATTTCACCCCTTTGAGTCCTTTCTGCCCTTTATCGACTTCCTGCGTCAGGCTTCCACCGATCCCCAGGTGCTGGCTATCAAACAGACACTTTACCGCACCGGTCCCAAGTCGGCGGTAGTCGACGCCCTGGTGCAGGCCGCGCGCAATAGCAAGGAAGTCACTGTCGTCATCGAAATCCGCGCCCGTTTCGACGAGGCTGACAATATCACCCTCGCCAACCGCCTGCAGGAGGCCGGCGCCCATATTGTCTATGGCGTGGTCGGCTATAAAACCCATGTCAAAATGGCGCTGGTCGTACGGCGCGAGGAATCCGGCCTGAAACAGTATGCCCACCTCAGCACCGGCAACTACCACCCACGCAATGCGCGCATTTATACCGACTACGGCCTGTTCACCGCCGATAAGGCGATTGGTGAAGACGTGCACAAGGCGTTTATGCAGCTTACCGGACTGGGCAAGGTGTCCCGACTCAACAAACTGCTGCTTTCACCCTTCACCATGCATCAGGCGGTGCTGGAAAAAATCAGGCGTGAAGCCGAGCATGCGGAAAAGGGCCTGCCGGCGCGCATCATTGTCAAGATGAACGCCCTGATCGAACCCAGGGTGGTGCGCGCACTCTATCGGGCATCCATGGCCGGGGTGAAAATCGATCTCATCATTCGCGGCATCTGCCGCATTCGTCCCGGCGTTAAAGGTGTTTCGGAGAACATTCGCGTACGCTCCATCGTTGGCCGCTTTCTGGAACATACCCGGGTAATGTATTTTCAGAACCATGACAAAGCAGAAATCTATTGCACCAGCGCCGACTGGATGGAACGCAATTTCTTTCAGCGAGTAGAGCTGGGATTCCCCATTGCGACGAAAAAACTCAGTGATGCGATCATCCGCCACCTGGATTATTATCTACGCGACAACACTCAGGCCTGGGTACTGAATACCGATGGCAGTTATACGCGCCTGCAGGCAGACAATGAGGAGGCCTTCTCCGCCCAGCAGCAATTACTGGAAGAACTGGCCGAGCATTGA
>JASBTR010000153.1 GCA_030148325.1 Gammaproteobacteria bacterium | reverse complement strand
TTAGGCTGATTTTGAGGAAATTTTAGTCCTGACAAGGCATTTTTTACGTATCAATGCACTCCATTGATAGTAAAAAATAACGCAGGCAGGGCTAAAATTAGCCAAAATCAGACAATAGATGAAAGATCAACAGACCCTACGGTTTTTTTATTTATTTTTTGTGGTACAGGAAAGACAGACGTCGGGAAAGTCTTTGGCAATTCATGCCGGCGCAACTTGAGCAAGTTTGCGCAATATAATTTGGCGGTGCGGTGACATCTCTAACCAAATGATGCTGACTATCCGGTAATCAGCACTACCTTGGACTACGCTGAAACCGCCACAGATCTGAAGTGCCTGGCAGAGCCAACGTTGACATATTGGCAACTTCTGTCTATAGTTGCCAATATGTCAACTGGAGATCTATATGCATGTCATCTCAAAGCGCCCATTCAATGAGGCAGCCAGAGCACATCCTAATCACAGGCAAGCTCTGGAAGACTTGTACAAGGTGCTTCGGAAAAGTGAATTCAGCTCTCCAGATGAGATGCGGCGCGTGTTCCCGTCGCTAGACAATTTCAAGTACAAGGACAAATGGTGGGTTATTGATGTCGCTGGCAACCACCTGCGCGTCATCGCCTTCATCCAGTTCGTCCACAACCGCATGTATGTGAAGTACATCCTCACCCATGCGGAGTACGACAAACTCTGTAAACGTTATGCACGAGGTGAACTGAAATGACAGCCGTAGCATTTAAAGATGCCTGCCATAGCTTTGCCCAGGCTGCGGCGCCTTATTATCACATCACTGATGATGGGCACTACCAAGAGGCGCTTGAATTGGTTGAAAGCCTCCTCGAAGAGGCGGAGGACTCTCCTGACGATCCGCTGAATGCAGTCATCGAGATGTTGAGCCACGCCATCGAGACCTATGAGAACGAAGACAAGGAATTGGCGGCATTCGAAAAGCATGCGATGGGTCAGCCCGCCGATCTGGCCATGCTCAAGCTGCTAATGGATCAGCATGGTCTCGGCACCGCCGACTTGCCGGAGATTGGCTCCAAATCCATGGTGTCGCGCGTGCTATCGGGGAAGCGTAGCTTGAACAAGAGGCATATCCATGCACTGGCGGAGCGGTTCGGCATTAATCCTGGGCTGTTTTTCTAACACGCCAGCCCGGGAAGGTCCGAACACAAGGTACGCTTGCTATTACGTACCCTGTGTACGGTTCCTTCGTGGGAATCAACAGCTTATCTGGTAACCCGATGGGGGCTGTGTCGGTTTCTAAGGGTTACAGCGAAGAATTTCGCGTAATTGCGTAAATGGCGGAGAAGGAGGGATTCGAACCCTCGATACGGGGTTACCGTATACACACTTTCCAGGCGTGCTCCTTCAGCCTCTCGGACACTTCTCCAAATAAATAATAGTGACGAGGGACGAGTTACGAGTGACGAGGTTCAGGAAAGGTTATTAATAAACCCTCGTTCCTCGTTACTCGTAACTCGTCCCTTGTCAAAGTGGCGCAAGGTTAAACTATCTGGCTGAGCGACGCAAACCGGATATGCTGCTTGTGGTTACTGAAAACCGTGTTCCGGTGCTGGAAATGTGCCGTTTTTCACCGCTTCGACATAGGCGCGTACGGCTTCGGTTATGCCCTTTCCTTTGCCCATCTCGGTGAGAAAATCCTTTGAGAATTTGGGCCGTTTGCCGGGGGTGAGGCCGAGCAGGTCATAGAGCACCAGCACCTGGCCGTCGCAGTCGGGTCCGGCGCCAATGCCAATGGTGGGAATTGTCACTGCTTCGCTGATCCGCCGACCAAGTGTGGAGGGGATGCATTCCAGCACCATCATGCGGGCGCCTGCGGCCTGCAGGGCCTGGGCATCGGCGACCATTTTATCCGCTGCGGCCTGTTCTCGTCCCTGTACTTTGTAACCGCCGAGTTCTTCGATTGACTGGGGCAGCAAGCCCAGATGTCCGCAAACCGGGATACCCTCGGCAACTATCGCCCTGATAGCTTCAAGCACCGTGTCTGCGCCTTCGAGTTTGACCATGTCCGCGCCGCCTTCTGTGATCAAACGCCGGGCATTGGCCAGCGCCGTTTCTACCGTGCTATAGGAATGGTAGGGCATGTCTACGGCCAGCAGGGCGTGTTCCCGCGCGCGCGCCACCAGCCGGCAGTGGTAGATCATGTCATCGATCGTCACGGGCAGGGTGGAATCGTGCCCCTGCACCACCATGCCCAGTGAATCGCCGACCAGGATTACATCCACACCGGCGGCTTCCAGATGTCGGGTCATGCTCGCATCATAGGCGGTCAGGACTGCGATCTTCTCGCCGTTCTGTTTCATCTCGACCACGGCCTCGACGCTCAGGGTTTGCGGATTGTTCATGCGCGCAGCTCCAGTGAGGAGGTCGGGTTGAAATAATGCCGACCGGTTTTAATGCGCCTGATCTGTGCCAGCAACAGGCTGTAGTCGTCATCGTTGTGGGCGAAGTCCAGTTCGGTGGCGTTGACGATCAACAGTGGCGCATCGCTGTAGTTGTGGAAAAATCGCATGTAGCTTTCGCTCAGTTTTTGCAGATAATCCGCGCCCAGCGTACGTTCAAACCCCCGTCCCCGTTCGGCGATGCGTTTTTTCAGCACGCCGACCGGGGCTTGTAAATACACCACCAGATCCGGGCGCGGCGCATCCGCAGTCATGTTTTCAATAACGTGGGAATAGATCTGCTCATAGAGTTTGAATTCGTCGGCATCCAGGGTCAGTTCGGCAAACAGGCGATCTTTTTCCATGATGAAATCGGCGATGCGCACCGGCTGGAACAAATCCGCCTGACGCAGCGAGCGGATCTGTTCGGCGCGTTGAAACAGGAAAAACAACTGGGTCTGCAGGGCGGCGCTTTTGGGATCCTGATAGAAACGGCCGAGAAAGGGGTTGTCTGCCACGCCTTCGAGCAGCAGATCCGAATGAAAACTGTCTGCCAGTCGCCGCGCCAGGGTGGTTTTGCCCACCCCGATGGGCCCTTCGACCACGATAAAACCCGGATTGTCGTCTTTCCTCATGAGGTGATTTTCTCCAGTCCTTCCGGCGAGCATCTGTTCAGCAGGTCAGCCAGCCTGCCCACGCCGGGGATCGCTAATTCCCTGGAAGCCAGTTCTTCCAAAGGATACAGGACGAAGTTGCGAACAGCTATGCCCGCATGCGGTACCTGCAGTCGTTCATCATCAAGTTGTTGATTTGCATAAAGAAGAATATCCAGATCCAGTGTGCGCGGGCTCCAGCTCAGGCCGTTTCGCTGCCGCCCGTGGGCCTGTTCGATAGCCTGCAGCGCATCCAGCAGGCTATGAGGATCCAGCCTGGTTTCCAGTTTTGCTACCGCATTGATGTAATCGGGTTGTGTTTCGGGATCCTGACCGGGTAATACCATGGGGGTACTGCGATAGAGCGCGGAGACGGCCAGCAGGCGTGAGTCGGGCAGGTTCGCCAGCTCATCAATGGCCCGCATCACCTGGGCGCGGGGCTTATCGAGATTGGCGCCCAGACCAATATATGCCTCGATCATGTGCGACTAATCAGTTATCACCGGCCGGGCGGCCGGCTTTTTTTTCGGCTGTCGTTTTCTCCGTACCGGCCGGTTACCCGGCAAGGCTCGGATCAGGCGCTGTTGTCCGGCTTCATCTTCCTGCTGGAATTCCGTCCACCACTGGCACAGCTCGGTAAGGGGTTCACCAACCTGTTCCCGCAATAGCATAAAATCATAGGCGGCGCGAAAACGTCTGTTTTCCAGTAGCCGATAAGGGCGTTTGCCGCGGCGCATTTCCAGCCGTGCCTGCAGTTGCCAGATTTCACGCATGGGCAGGCTGAATCGTTTCGGCAGGGTCACCTGTTTGAGCATTTCGCGCACCGCCTCGTCACCGGCAATGCGCAGGGCATCCAGCACCGACATCTCTTCCTGCAGCAGCTCGACCCGCTTGCGCACCGGCCCCCAGAGCAGCACCGCAAACAGGAACGCCGGTGTCACGGGTTTTTTTGCCTGGATGCGCTCATCGGTGTTGATCATGGCCCGGCGAATGAAAGGATCCAGATATGCGCCATGGCTGTCCAGCAACTCATTGGTTTCGGCAAACAGGTATTTGAACAGATGATACTCACGCATCAGTTCATAGGTGCGCAGGGCCTGTCCGTGCATGAACAGTTTAAGCACTTCTTCGAACAGGCGGGCGGCCGGGACATCACTCAGGCGTTCGCCTTCTTCGCCAATGGCGGCGGCCATTCTCGCTTCCAGATGAAAATCCAGCTTGGCGGCAAAACGGATGGCGCGCAGCATGCGCACCGGATCTTCCCTGAAACGGGTGACCGCATCGCCAATGATGTGCAGCTCCCGGTTTTGCAGATCCTGCATGCCGCCGGTGTAATCCACCAGTGAGAAATCAGCGATATTGTAGTACAGGGCATTGACGGTGAAGTCCCGTCGCCAGGCATCGTCTTCCAGTGTGCCGAATACATTGTCGCGCAGGATCAGGCCGTTCTCCATATGCCCTTCACCCTCGCCTTCGCTCTGATCATGGTGGGCGCGAAAGGTTGCGACTTCGATAATTTCTCGGCCGAAAAAGACATGGGCGAGACGAAAGCGTCGGCCAATCAGGCGACAGTTGCGGAACAGCTCGCGCACTTCATCGGGACTGGCATTGGTGGCGACATCAAAATCCTTGGGATGCAGGCCGAGCAGCAGGTCGCGCACGCCCCCGCCTACGAGGTAGGCTTCGAAGCCCGCCTTGTTCAGGCGATATAGCACCTTGAGCGCGTTTTCACTGATGTCGGCGCGGGATATACCGTGTTCTGCCCGCGGGATGATGGTTGGAGTTGAAATAAGACTACCTTGCCTGTTCGTTTGTGCTTATCGAAAATAACGTCCCGCGTATAATACCACCCGCGCCGCGCTTGCGCACACTCATGCTCCCATCGTCTAGCGGTTCAGGACGCTGCCCTCTCATGGCGGTAACAGGAGGAGGCGTAACCTCACTGGGGACGCAAAAAAAAGAAAGGCTGCTGGAAGGTGCGGCCTTGTTTTATTGTTGTGTATTCACGATGCGGATTTCATGTCGCGGTTTGACAAAATCATCGGGGCGATGTTGAACAGCGAACGTGGCAGCGGTTATCGTAACTGTTAGTCAAGGCAGCTTTCGATATGATCGGAACACAGGCGCTGCAGTTGTTTGGTTGTAACTGCTCATACCCCCAGACGGCCGTCATTCCGGCATGGTTCTAGCCGGAATCCATGTTTGTAAAACCACTGGATTCCCGCTGACCCCATGCGGGAATGACGAATAGCCACTGTTCTGCAATCTTGGGGGTAAGTAGT
>JASBTR010000147.1 GCA_030148325.1 Gammaproteobacteria bacterium | reverse complement strand
GGATAAAATAGCGTTTAGAAAGCCCTTTTCATGGACGAAATGACTGCTTTAAGGAGGAAGCAACATGCCGAGAGCCAACCGGTATTTCGTGCCAAACCATGTTTGGCACATCACGCATCGCTGTCACAAGAAAGAGTTCCTTCTCAAGTTTGCACGCGATCGTCAGCGTTGGCGCTATTGGCTCTTCGAGGCCAGGAAGCGTTACCACCTTTGTGTTTTGAACTTCACGATAACGTCCAATCATATTCATCTGCTTGTGCGTGATCAGGGGAAAGGAGAAATCGCAAAAAGCATGCAACTGATCGCAGGGCGCACCGCACAGGAATACAATCACCGAAAAAAAGAAAAGGGGCCTTCTGGGAAGATCGTTACCATGCCACGGCCGTGGATATCGTGGAACATCTGGCTCGTTGCATGGTGTATATCGATTTGAACATGGTGCGTGCGGGTGTGGTGAAGCATCCCGCTGAGTGGCCGATGTGTGGTTATCATGAGATACAAAACCCACCGGCACGATACGCTGTTATTGATCAAACGGCGTTGCTGGACCTGTTTGGGTTCAGGGATCTGGGGCAACTGCAGCAGGCCTGTCGGGAATGGATCGATGGCGCTCTTGTATCTAAGCAACAAGCCCGAGACAGCGCATGGACAGAAAGTCTGGCGCTGGGTCGACCTGAGTTTATCGAGGCGTTCAAGCAGGGATTAGATATTCGAGGTGCGTACCGGGAATTGGCTGAGACTGAAAATGCACATGTACTCAGAGAACCTCCGCTTACTTACAGGACTCATTTTGTGGGTGAAATGGGCAGTCTAAGGGGAAATAACACGGTATTATTAGGGTAGACTGTAGCAAAATTAGAGTGTTACGCGGGTCCGACCCTGTATGGCGCACTCACTGTGATAACCCACCCTGTGTGCGTAACTGTCCAACACAGGCGACCTACAAACATTTATTTATAGGAGATGGCGCGCCCGACAGGAGTCGAACCTGTGACCCCCGCCTTCGGAGGGCGGTACTCTATCCAGCTGAGCTACGGGCGCATGCTGTGATTATACCGTGATATGGGATGCGCGTCTAAGAATGGATTTTAACTCTATGGGTTTAATTCCCCACAGCTTGCTGTGATTAATAGTGAATCGCCATGACACAAAGGACGCCAGGAATTGTTTGGCTAAAACTTGGCGTCCTTTGCGTCATGGCGGTTCAGATTGTTTTGTTCCTTCGACTAATAATACCCCGCTGCTTACGGCGAAGTTCGCCTGAAGGCGAATCTACAATCCCCCGGCTTAGTCGGCGAGCATTTCCCTCAGATTGGCCAGGTGCGCCTGGCCCCGCTGTTGCCGTTCTTCCGGATCCATTTTTACCCCTTCACCGGCCCATTGCAGATCGTCGTCGGGCAGTTCATCAATAAAGCGGCTGGGTGTGCAGTCTGCGATTTCTCCATAGCGTTTTCTTTTCTGGGCAAAGCTCAGGGTCAGGTTTTTCTGTGCGCGGGTGATGCCGACATAGGCCAGACGGCGTTCTTCTTCAATATTGTCTTCTTCAATGCTGGTGCGATGGGGTAGCAGTTCCTCTTCCATGCCGACAAGATAGACATAAGGAAATTCCAGGCCCTTGGCGGCGTGCAGGGTCATCAGGCTCACCTGGTCGCCGCGATCATCTTCATTTTCTCGCTCAAGGGTGTCGAGCAGGGTCAGGCGGGCAACCAGTTCGCCGAGACTGGCGTCGGGCGTGGTTTTGGCCATCCGCGTGAGCCAGCTGATGAGTTCCTTGACGTTTTCCATGCGTCGGTTAGCCTGTGCTTCGTCCTTGCTGTTATCGAGCAGCCAGCGATCATAATCGATATTGCGCAGCATGATGTTGATGGCTTCAATCGGATCAACATTTTCCGCCTTGTTGGCCAGCTCCAGTATCCAGTCACAGAAAGTCTGCAGACGTTCAGCCGCGCGTGCGGATAAATGTTGCGCCAGCCCCAGTTCAAAACAGGCGTTGAAGAGGCTGCTGTTGCGTTCGCTGGCGTAGCTGGACAGCTTTTCCAGTGTGCCCGGGCCAATTTCACGGCGCGGTGTGTTGATGATGCGCACGAAGGCGTTATCATCCTCGGGATTGGCCAGCAGGCGCAGGTAGGACATGATGTCCTTAACCTCGGCATAGGCGAAGAAGGAGATGCCACCGCTTAAATAATAGGGCACATCATGTTCCCGCAGAACACGTTCGAACAGACGGGACTGGTAGTTGCCGCGATAGAGAATGGCGTAATCCCGGAAGCGTGTGCGGTTGATGAATTTATGATGTAACAGTTCAGAGACGATCTGTTCGGCTTCCGCTTCTTCATTGGCGATGCGCAGAACCCGGATGGGATCGCCGTGGCCCAGATCGCTCCAGAGTTTTTTCTCGAAGATGTGTGGGTTGTTGGCGATCAGGCTGTTGGCGGCATGCAGAATGCGGCGGGTGGAACGGTAGTTCTGTTCCAGTTTGATGATTTCGAGTTTGGGGAAATCTTCTTGCAGCAGTGCCATATTTTCCGGCTGTGCGCCGCGCCAGGCGTAGATCGATTGATCGTCATCACCGACAACGGTCAGGTTGCCTCGCACGCCCGTCAGCATTTTCACCAGCTGGTATTGTGCGGTGTTGGTATCCTGATATTCATCCACCAGAAGATAGCGGATGCGGTTCTGCCAGCGTTCCAGCACCTCTGGATTTTCGCGAAAAAGCAGCGCAGGCAGCATGATCAGATCATCGAAATCAACAGCGTTATAAGTTTTAAGGTGATGATTGTATTGCTCGTATAACATGGCGGCGGTGCTTAGCACGGCATCGCCATTGGCTTCTTTCAGTGCCTCTGCCGGCTGCACGAAGGCGCTTTTCCAGCTTGAGATCTGCCAAAGATTTTTCTCTGCCAGATTACCGTGATCGCCGAAGGCTTTTTTCATCAGCTCCTTGAGCAGGGCGACGCTGTCGGTGTTGTCATAAATGGAGAAGCCCGGCTTGTAGCCCAGCATATCGAGCTCACGACGGATGATATCCAGTCCGAGCGTATGAAAGGTTGAGACGCGCAGCCCTTTACCCTGATTTTTATCCAGCAGCTTCGCCACCCGGCTTTTCATTTCGCGGGCTGCCTTGTTGGTAAAGGTAACGGCGGCGATGTTGCGGGGATCGATGCCGCAGTTCTGAATCAGGTAGGCGATCTTCTGGGTAATAACGCGTGTCTTGCCACTGCCGGCGCCGGCAAGCACAAGTGATGGACCGTCGATATGTTTGACCGCGATTAACTGGCGGGGGTTGAGGCTGGCTTGCATGGTGTTGGAGATTCATCTTGAAAGCGCCATTGTAGGCGTTGACCTGTGAAAGGTCGAGATTGACATTCACGGGAAAATTATTTGCGGGTGAACGGGCGCATCCCCGTATGTATTAAAGGGATGCGCCCACCCGCTCAGGTTTAGATATGACGACTGAAGTGAAGATGGGGCGCATCCGCCATCAGATCAGCGAAATCTTCGCCACTCAGATGCACCAGCTCGGTATGATCGCCCGCTTCAAAATAAATCTCGTCACATTCGTTCAGACTGTCATCGACTACCGCTTCATAGCCAAAGGCCTTGACCATGGGCGGGATAGCGCCGGTGGCGCAGTCTTCGAACATGTCCTTGATTTCATTTTCGCTGGCGAGTTGCAGATCACGTCCCAGCTCTTCGCTCAGGGTTTCGATTTCGACAGTATGGGTAGCGGGCAGTACTGCCATCAGATAACCGGCCTCATCTTCCAGCACCACACATTTGGCCAGCTTTTCTCCAGGAATGTGCGCCGCCTCGGCCGTACGCATGCTGCCGCTGATCCAGGCGTGGTGCACCAGTTCGTAATCCACGCCTTCCCACTCCAGATATTCCAGTAATGAGATTGAGATTGCCATAATCAGGTCCTCCGAATTTACCTCAGATCCTGTCTAAGGTATCTACAACTATAGACGAGTCTGTCATTAATGGCGGGCATTTTCAGCAGAAATAACCCAGACAAATAGTAGATTTTTTATTCAGAAATCCGGCTAAACGCCGATGTACTCTGAATACAACAACAAATTTATGGAGTTATGTATGAATAATAAAATCAGGGTCGCTTTATTAGGGTTGGGTAATGTTGGTGAAAATTTTGCTGAGCATTTTCTCGAGCAAATCCAGGAAGGCCAGCGGCCGATTGAGATTGTTGCCGTGGCGCATCATCATATGGATTCGCCTGTTGCACTGGGTTTCGCCCAGAGTGGTGTGCCGGTTTATGAGGATGCCACTGAAGTTATCAAAATGGGTGAAAACGTCGATATCATTTTCGATCTGACCGGCAGCGCTGAAGTGCGCCAGAATCTACGCAAGGGAATGATGGACAGTGGCAACAAACACACCGTCATCGCGCCGGAAGTTTTTGCCAATTTACTCTGGATGTTCTTTGGCGAAGACGTGGTGCTCACACGCCGAGCCGGAGGATACTGAATCGGCTGATAGCATGATGGGCCGATAGCCAATGGCCTCGGCAAGGTGGGCTGAGCGGATTTTTTCCTCACCTGCCAGATCGGCAATGCTGCGTGCGACTTTCAGTATTCGGTGGTAGGCGCGGGCGGACAGTCCCAGTTGCCGGCTGGCCTGCTCAATCAGGGCTTCACCGCTTTCATCTAGGATGCAGAATGCCTCGATAGCCCTGTTATCGAGGCGGCTGTTTGGGAACGGGCTGCGTTTGAGCTGGCAATTGCGCGCCTGCTGTACCCGCGCGCGAACGGTTGCACTGCTTTCTTCGTGACTTTTCTTCTTTAACATTTCCAGTGGTACAGCAGGTACCTGGATATGCATATCGATGCGATCCAGCAGGGGACCGGAGATCTTATTTCGGTAGCGTTGAATCCGTTCCGGACTGCAGCGACAGCGGCCATCGGCCTGGCCATGATAGCCACAGGGGCAGGGATTCATGGCGGCAATCAACTGGAAACGAGCGGGGAACTCGGCCTGGTGAGCTGCGCGGGAAATGGTGATCAGGCCGGACTCCATCGGTTCGCGCAGCACTTCCAGCACCCTGCGATCAAATTCCGGTAATTCATCCAGAAACAGCACGCCATTGTGCGCCAGGGAAATCTCCCCCGGTCGTGGCTGACTGCCACCGCCGACCAGGGCGACGGCGGAGGCGGTGTGGTGCGGGGCGCGGAAGGGGCGTTGTTTCCAGTGGCTAAGGGAAAACCCCTGTGGGCTGATGGAGTAGATGCTCGCACTCTGTCGAGCTTCATCCTCATCCATGTCCGGCATAATGCCCGGCAGGCGGCTGGCAAGCATGGTCTTGCCGGTGCCGGGTGGGCCTGCCATCAGCAGGCTGTGTCCACCCGCGGCGGCGATCTCAAGCGCGCGTCTGGCATGCGGCTGGGCTTTGACATCGGCCAGATCAGGATACTGAGCCCGCCTGACTGTGGCAGCCTGCGCATGGAAGGACAGGCTTTGCTGGCCAGTGAGGTGAGCACAGACATCCAGCAGATGATTAGCCGGAATAATCTCCACATCGGAAATCAGTGCGGCTTCATCCGCATTCGCACAGGGCAGCACCAGTTTGCGCTGCTGGTTACGTGTGTGGATCGCGGCTGACAGCATACCGTGTACCGGTCGCAGTTCACCCGATAGCGCCAGTTCGCCGAAAAATTCGTAATCGCCGAGTTGCGGTTGCGGGATTTGCCCTGAAGCGGCAAGGATACCCAGCGCGATGGCCAGATCGAAGCGGCCGCTGCCCTTGGGCAGATCGGCGGGAGCAAGGTTGATGGTGATGCGCCGGGCGGGAAATTCAAAGCGGCTATTCAGCAGGGCGGCGCGCACCCGATCTTTACTTTCCTTGACCTCGGGGTCAGGCAGGCCGACGATAGACAGCGCCGGCAGGCCATTGGCCAGATGAGTTTCAACGTGAACCAGTGGCGCTTCGATACCGCATTGCGCGCGGCTGTAGATGACAGCGAGAGACATGGTATTTCATTCCTTTGAAATATTCGTTACCAGAGACGGGTAACGGGTGTTGTATGTT
>JASBTR010000133.1 GCA_030148325.1 Gammaproteobacteria bacterium | reverse complement strand
TGAATAAACAACTCCGCCGCAGGCGGACGGGGTATCCAATCGTAGGAGCGAGCTTGCTCGCGAAAGCGGTTGGATGAACCTCAAACTATTCGCGGGCGAGCCCGCTCCTACCGGTTTTCGCCGCAAGCAGCGGGGAATTTACACATAGAGATTAAAATTTATTGCGAGCGCTGCTCAATCATCCAGATGGCGGCTTCAAGCCGGTTGCGCAGTTTGAGTTTACGCAGCAGGTGTTTGACGTGCACCTTGACCGTGCTTTCGACGATGTCAAGTTCGCGCGCAATCAATTTGTTGCTCATGCCTTTTGCTATCAGCGCCAGGATCTCTTCTTCCCGTCGGGTCAGGCTGACCGTTTCCCGCGATTCACTGTGCAGTCCTCGGACAACCAGTTCGGAAACCTTGTCGCTGAGTATGATTTGGCCGTTGACGACCTGATGCAGTCTCGCCAGCATGTCTTCAGGCTCCATGTCCTTGAGCAGGTAGCCGTCAGCGCCGGCGCGCAGGGTGGCGACAACATCTTTTTCATTATCCGATACGGTGAGAATGACAATCCGGCTGTCCAACTCAGTGGCTTTGAGCGCTTTCAGCGTCTGCAGACCGTCCATGACTTCCATGTTTAGATCGAGCAGGATAATGTCCGGCTTCAATGACAGGGCAAGCTCCAGCCCTTCGGTGCCATTGGAGGCCTCGGCGACGACCTGGAAGGATTGATCCATGCTGACGAGGTTGCTGATGCCACGGCGTAGCAGTGGGTGATCATCGATGATCAGAATAGAGTTTATATCGTGCTTATTCATGATAGAGATTTATAGGCATGGTGGGATTACTCGGACTGAAAACCAGTTCAACCCGTGTTCCTCCTGTGGAACTGTTGTTTATCGTTAGCCGGCCACGCATACTGCGGGCGCGTTCACTCATAATCGCCAGACCATAGTGATGTGACTGCGACCGGGGTTCATCAATACCAATACCGTCGTCTTCGATATGGATCTGGATATCACCCTGTTGATTATACTCTAACAACACCTTTGCATTTTGTGCATTTGCGTGATGAATGACGTTGGACAGGGCTTCACGTATCAACTGCAGGACATGGATTTCTTCATTTGGCGTCAGGTCAAAATAGGGCAGGCGGTTATCGCAGTAAATATGTGTGTCGCTGCGCTGATTGAATTCCTCTACGGTCTTGTCCAGGGCCTCGGTGAAGGTTTCGCCATCGATCTTGAGGCGGAAGGTAGTCAGCAGTTCGCGCAATTCACGATAGGCGCTGTTCAGGCCCATGCGCAGTTCGGTTATGATCTTTTCTGTGGTGGATTCATTTTCCGGTTTTTTCAGTTCCGCCTGCAGCAGGCTGACCTGTATTTTCATGAATGTGAGTGACTGGGCGAGTGAATCGTGCAGCTCGCGGGCGATGACGCTGCGTTCTTCCATGAGTTCCAGACGCTGGTTTTCAGCGGCCTGCTGAGAGCTGTTGATGGTGATGCCGATATGACCGGCAATGGTTTCCAGCAACTGTTTCTGCCAGGGGTCAATCGTTTTTCCTGAATTGGGCGCCATTAACAGTACGCCATACTGCTGAGTTTTATCCCGAATCGGTATCACGATGATTTTTTGCCTGCGATCAAAATCAAGAAGCTGGATATTGTCGTTGTGCAAACAGCGAGCGCATCCGCCTTTTTCGCATAACAGTTTTTTGCAGGTTTCCCTGTCCAGGGTTGATGCCAGCATGGCGTCGGTTTCATTATCCTGATTGCTCAGGCAAATGGCGCCGCAATGCATATCTGCCAGTTGTTCGATATCCTGTAACAGTTCACGGTAGGCTTCATGCGGAGACGAGGCAAGGTTCAGATGTCTAACCGTCCGGTAGAGCAGTTCGAGCGAGCAATTGCTACGTTCTAGATCAGAGGTTTTCTGCTGTACCCGTTTTTCCAGTTCAGTGTAAATATGGGAAAGATCTTCCGCCATGCTGTTGAAGGCCAGACCCAGTTGCCCGAGTTCGTCCTTGCCAGTGTGCGGAGTGCGAAACGAGAAGTCGCGTTGCCGGGCGCGTTTGGCGCCAATCAGCAATTGTTGCAGAGGCAGGTGGATGCGCTGTTGCACCAGGAACAGGCCGGTCAGCGCCAGCAGGACGGTCAGCACCAGAGCGATAAACTGATATATACGCAGGTGGCGGATATTGGTTTCGGCGTCGTCCTCAAGCAGTGATACCAGATAATCAATATTGTCGACAAAACCGGTGACGCGGGAAAAATACTGTGCGCGCAGATTAGTGACGGCATCCCTGCCGATTGAGAAGTCCTGCCCCTGGCTGGTTTCAGACGAGGCATCGTGAATACCCTCAAGGTAGATGTCAAACAGGGGACGGATTTCTTCGCGCCACTGGTATTTGATGTGCTCATAAGCCTGGCGCAGGGGATGTTGCCTGTCTTCGGGTAGCACGGCTGTCAGTTCGGGGCTGTGCAGGCGCTGTTCAAATTCCTCAATCAGGGCATAAGTGTTCTGCCAGTGTTCATTGAGATCAACGGCATCGTAAACCATGCTGCTGGCAATCCGGTAGGAGCGCATGCGCAGGGCGCCGGATTCATTGATAGCGGTTGCCTCTCCCTGCATGGTGTCCGCAATGAACAGGGAGACGGCTATACTGGCGAAGGCCAGCAGGGTGATAGCGGCCATCACGCTACCCAGATTAAACAATAGTGAATGACGTAAGGGCATGAGCGTAATTGTATCTGTCAATGCCTGATTCTAAAACCGAATACTGCCATCAGTATGGGCTGTCCCTGTGAGCTACTACCAAAGAGTCAGAATAGCTATCCGGACTGTATGTTCCTCGCCAAAACAACAAATAAATCTATATATTACATTAACTTAATCCTGGTTCTGGTGCTACCACCATAGTAGTAGAAAGGGGGGTAAGAACGGCGTTTCAGGGCCGAATTGTTATTAGACAGTAGCGGCAAACGCTTGCTATAACGTTATCGAAATAAATTGTGTGCTGCAGGTGCTGGTGTGAATTCCACTGCATCAAAAAGGCCGTAACTATAAATACGAGGGTAACTATATGATACGCCATCAACAACTTGCCAGTGGGGTAATGGGTTTGACCCTGTTGGCAATTGGCTCTGCGGGGCATGCGGCTTCAGCCGAGGTTGCGCAGGGAAAACAGCTGTTTGAACAGAACTGCCAGGTTTGTCATCAGGCTGATGCTATTGGCAAACCGGGTTCTGCGCCATCGTTAACTAATAAGGAACTGCTCAGTATTGGCTCGGACAGATTTTTCATGTCCACTATTCGTGATGGCAGGACGGGTACCGGCATGCCGCCTTTCGCTCATCTGGGTAAAAAGAAAATCAAGGCGATTGTCGCTTTTTTACGCGCTCATGAAAAACAGCCAGGCCGGGCGAAAGAAGTGGATGCTCAGCCGGCAAGTTTTGGTGATGCGCGCAAGGGTGAACTCTGGTTTAAGGAGATCTGTGTCAGCTGTCACGGTGACCGGGGCGAGGGTTATGGCGCCGGGGTGGCCGGTACCGCGATTGGTAAGCCCGGTTTCCTGAACAAGGTTTCGGATGGTTTTATTCGCGAAACTATCAAATATGGTCGATCCAATACCCGTATGCGTGGTTTCTCAGGTGCAGATGGCCTGGCCAATCTGCGTGACTCGGAAATCGAGGACATCATCGCCTATCTTCGCACTCTGGGTGATCAACATAACCGGGCGCGCTAAGCGGATATTCATATTCAGATACAATCAATTATATGGGAATGAACAACTATGAAACGCATTAAAGATATTTCCCGACGTGACTTTATTAAAAACAGCACGTTCATCACAGGTTCAGCTGCCGGCGCAGGACTCTTTGTGGGTAACAATCCTGAGCTGGAGGCCGCTCCTTCTGAAAATAAATCTACAACTAAACGTACTACGGCACTGGCGCAGTGTCCCTATTGCGGTGTGGGCTGTGGAACCGTCATCGTCTCGGAAAATGGGAAGATTGTTTCCATGCGCCCGGACAAGGATCACCCGACTAACTACGGTCTGCAATGCATCAAGGGGCTGACCGCCGCCGAGCCTATTTATGTGGATCGCATGGAAGGGGACTCTTATGTGCGCAAGGACGTCTGGGAGGAATGGAATAAACCCGGTCATGGTGATATCGAATACACCAGTAAGACAAAAAATGCTTTTGATGATGAGCTGTTTGTCCGCGTGCCTTACAAAAAGGCATCGGAGATGGTGGCGCACAAGATCGCACACTTCGTCAAGAAATACGGCGGTAACTCGATTGCGCTGTATGGTTCCGGCCAGTTGACCATGGAAGGCCAGTATCTTGAAAATCTGTTCATGAAAGGGGTGATGGGTTCGAATACTATCGAAGCGAATGCGCGCATGTGCATGACCTCGGCCGTTACCGGCTATTTCGCCACCCTGGGGTCGGATACGCCGCCACTGGCCTATGAAGATCTGGAACTGTCAGATATGGTGATGCATTTTGGCCATAATGCGCGTGAATCGCATCCGATCATTTACTGGCGTATTGCCGATCATAAGAAGAAAAACGATATTCCGACCGTGATTGTCGATCCACGCTGGACCGGATCGAGTCAGGGCTATGCTGACATCGATGCCAAAAACCATGTGCATGTACCGGTGTTGAACGGCGATATCAGTTTCCTCAACGCAATGGCGCATGTGCTGTTAAAGGATCATGATGACGTAATTGACTGGGATTTCCTCAAGGCGCATGTCAAAGGCTGGAAGGAATACGTCGATGGTGTGAAAAAGAATTACAGCCCGGAACAGGTTCAGGATCGCATGGGCAGTGACAAGGTGACACCGGAGATGATTCGTCGTGTCGCAGGTATGTTTGCCGATGCGACCCGCAAACGCCTGAAGCGCAGCAAGATGGCTCACAAAGGCGATGGCTATGGTGGCGTGATCATTATGTGGGGAATTGGCTATAACCAGCATATCCACGGTCAGCACAATGTCATTTCCATTATCAACCTGCTAACCCTGACCGGCAATCTGGCCAAGCCGGGCTGTGGTCCCTTCTCCATGACCGGTCAGCCGAATGCCATGGGTGAACGGTTTACCGGTGGCCTGACTGGTCGTCTGCCGTTCAACCAGCCGCTGAAAAACGCCAAACACCGCAAGCACATGGCGAAACAATGGGGTGTGCCGGAGAAAAACCTGATCCATGCGATGAACTCCGACAACCGCGGCATGGCTATAGGCATGATGGAGCGCGCTATCAAAGGTGAAGTCAAGGCTATGTTCCTGGTTTACGCCACGCATATTGATTTACCCGATCAGCACAATCTGGTGCGCCCGGGACTGATGAAGTCCTTCAATATTGTGCAGGAAATCTATCGTCATGCGCCTAATAACCTGTTTGCCGATGTGATTTTCCCAGCTGCGACCTGGGGTGAAGTGGATGGCGTTTATATCAGTTCAGAACGTCGTATCAATATCTGTCAGGCCGGTGGCACACCGCCTCCAGGGTGTCTGCCGGATATGGACATGGTGATCGACAAGGGCAAGGAAATTGCGGATCTGCTGGGACTGGATGGTAACAAGATCTTCCCCTGGGGCAAGAACGACAAGGGCTTCTACGATTCCGAGCAGGTGTTCCGTTCCGTAGTTGAGGCTTCGGCGGGCAGTGATACCGACCTCACCGGCATGCTGGAAGTGGAGAAAGTGGATGGTATCGGCCTGTATCAGCAGCTGATTGATCACCGTGGCATCCAGTGGCCGGCGCCGACTTACAGTATTGCCAAAGCCGGTGGCGCCAAGCGCCGTTACATGAACCAGGAAGGCGTCTGGAAATCCAAGCCCTATGGTTACTTCCGCACCAAAGACGGCAAGGTGCATATGAAACTGTGTCAGCAGGATTATAGCCAGCGTAAGGAAATTACCCAGAAACTGATGGAGTTCGGGGTTAAGAAAGACCATTTTGTTATCGACAACCTTGATGTAATCAAGAAAGCGCGTGACATGGCCTTAACACCGGACATCCCCGACGAACAACATCGGGGCAAGAAATGGAAGGATATTCCGAAAGACAAATATCCCTACTGGCTGGGTCTGGGTGTGGTCTATGAACATTTCCATACCGCCAAGTCCAACCGCAGCCCGACGACTCGCCGTCTGGTGCCGGAACAGTATGTTGAAATGCATCCGGATGATGCTGCAGAACTGGGTATCAAGGATGGCGATCAGGTTCGCCTGTTCACTCGCCGCGGACATTACCAGGCGCGGGCCCAGGTCGGCAGCAACAGTATCGTGCGGCCGGCGCGTAACTCGGTTCCCCGAGGTTACCTGTTCAGTCCCTGGAACCTGTCGGTTGCCGATAGCGCGGATCCGAAGAAAAACAAATGGCTGGTTAATGCGGTTTCCAGTCGCGCCTTCGATCCGGTCTCCGGACAGGTGGACTTCAAGAAACTGGCCTGTCGTATCGAAAAGGTATGATTTGGTTATTTCATTTTTGTCCATTTCCATGAACACGGATAATTAACGCGGAGAACGCAGAGGCGCGGAGATGCAGAGATAGTATAAGGTTGTGATATTGCTATTCTTTGCGCCTCCGTGTGCTTTGCGTTTAAAGTCCCCGATAGGGGATCCGTAAATCCCACGCCTTTAGGCGGCAGGGATGGGATGCTAATCTAGGAGTTATGCAGAATTACAAGCATGGCGGCCATACGATATGGGATTGTAAATACCACCTGGTTTGGGTGACTA
>JASBTR010000122.1 GCA_030148325.1 Gammaproteobacteria bacterium | reverse complement strand
TGTCTGATTTTGGCTAATTTTAGCCCTGCCTGCGTTATTTTTTACTATCAATGGAGTGCATTGATACGTAAAAAATGCCTTGTCAGGACTAAAATTTCCTCAAAATCAGCCTAACATCTGAAAGATCAACAGACCCTAGTTTCCTGTCAGCGAACGAATATTTTCCAGCAATTCATCTTCACTAAAAGGTTTACCCATGTATTTGTTGACCCCAATACTCAAAGCGCGATCACGATGCTTTTCACCCGTACGGGAGGTAATCATGATAATGGGTATATTTTTCAGTTCTTCGTCATTGCGCATATTAGTCGCCAGTTCAAAGCCGTCCATACGCGGCATCTCAATATCCAGTAGCATAATATCAGGGCGCACTTCGAGTAACTGACCCAGTGCATCAACGCCATCCTTGGCAGAAAGAACATCATAATCATTGCGTTCCAGCAAGCGTGTCGTCACCTTGCGTACAGTAATAGAATCATCCACGACCATCACAGTCAGGCGTTCAGCCTCCGCAGCCTCAGTCGGTACAGCCTCCATCATTTCCTGGGTTATGGTGCGACGAATCAGAATACCCAGGTCAAGAATCAGCACCACGCTGCCGTTACCCATGATGGTTGCACCCGCTACCCCACGCAGGGTGCTTAGTTGCGGCCCCACGGGTTTGACAACGACTTCCCGGCTGCCCAGCAGGCCATCAACCAGAATTGCCGCGCGATAATCACCACTGCGCACCATCAATAATGGCAGCATCTGATCTTCTTCGGATAACACTGTGCTCTGAAGACCGATGAGGTGCCCCAGGTTCATAAAGCGGAACTCTTCATCCAGCCATTTATAAACCGGCTTTTCCTCTGTCATCAGCGCCTTGATCTCGGCTACTGATATCCGTTCCACGCCCTGTACGCTTAACAACGGCAAAGCAAAAATTTCATCAGCGACATTTACCATCAGGGCGCGAGAAATCGCCAGCGTCAACGGCAGGCTAATAACAAAACGCGTACCCTGCCCAGACTCTGATTCGATATCAAGCAGACCGCCCATCTGCTTGATCGCGGCATTAACCACGTCCATGCCCACACCACGTCCGGAAATCTGTGAAATTTCCTCGGCTGTACTAAAACCAGACTCCATGATCAATGTCTGCAGAATATCCTTGCTTACTTCCGCATCAGGGGGAAGCAGGCCACACTCAACTGCTTTATTTCGAATTGCGTCATAATCCAGACCAACCCCGTCATCAGAAATGGTGATAACAATGTCCGAGCTTTCACGCTGAAACGAGAGCTTGATTTTGCCAGTCTCCGGTTTGCCGTTCGCAACCCGAACTTCCGGTAATTCGATGCCGTGTGCAACCGAGTTGCGCAACATATGTTCCAGTGGTGGAATAATTTTATCCATCACTGTGCGATCAAGTTCGTTATCCAGCCCCTCCACTTCCAGCTTCACTTTCTTACCCAGTTCATCACTGGTCTGCCGCACAATGCGCCGCAGCCTCGGTGCATGACCGGTAAACGGCACCAGTCGAGTGCGTATCAAACCTTCCTGCAATTCAGTATTAACGCGGGACTGTTGTAACAGCAGGGTTTCAGATTCACGGTTAATGCTGGAAAGAATGCTGCGCAGGCTGTCCAGATCATTGAGACTTTCCAGCATGGCTCGGGACAGATGCTGCATCTGGGTAAAGCGATCAAACTCCAGTGGGTCAAAATCTTCGTAGCCTTTGCCAACAGTTTCTTCTCGTCGGTACTGAATCTGGGTTTCCGTTTCAATTTCGAACTGACGCAGCTGCTCACGCAGGCGTGCAACTGTGTCATCAAGTTCCTGTAAATTGGTACCAAAGGAATTACTCTGCTGTTCCATGCGCGAGCGATAAATGCTGACCTCACCGGCAAAATTGACCAGGTCATCCAGCAATTCCGCTTTCACTCTGATCAGTTCCGCTACTTTCCGCGATGTCTGACGCCGCTCTTCTTTCCTTTCATCTGCCTGCGGAACTGAAGCCGGCTCAGCTTCTTCGACAGCGGTATCAGCCGCAAAAGGCACGACATTATCAGGCTTGTGAGCTTCCTCTACCGCAGTTCCTGTGTTTGCATCCAGGTCAGGTGTTTTTTCTGCCTCGACTTCTATGGCGGAAGCAGGACTTTCTGCCTCTCCCTCTATAGCATCACTTTCAGCAGTTATTTCACTTTCATCTACTGACTCACTTTCATACTCAACCGTTTCCGCCTGCTGTGAACTATCCGTAAGTTCTATTTCCAGTTCAGTCCCTTCACGACTGTCTGTCGTAGATGAAATATCGTCATCTGGAGTTTCAATCTCAGCTTCCGCTGACTCGTCAACAATTGTGCTCTCTCTGTTATCACCCGCAATCAGGGCATCGACTTCTGCAAGAATGTCTTCTGCACCGGAAATAGTTTTTTGTGCTTTTAGCTGTTCAAGCATCTGCACAAGCCTGTCCTGCGCTCGTTGCAATGTCGCAAACATATTTTCTGACACCTGCCTGCGACCTTCCGCTACCATAGTCAGCATTGACTCAATGTTATGACTCAAATCACCAACCGCTGCGACACCGGCCATGCGCGCGCCACCCTTAAGGGTGTGCAGATAACGCTGCATGGCTTCAATATCATCCTGATCATCCGGATTCTGCTGCCAGTGGTGCAAAGTAGTATCACTGGCATCAAGGATTTCCTCTCCTTCTTCTATAAAGATTTCCAGCAGATCTTCATCATGTTCAGGCTCTTCCGTTAGCACACTTGAAACATCAGCAGGCGTTTGTATATCAGCGGTTCTGGGCGCATCGCCTATCGTCTCAAACAACGTCTGTAAACGTGACATCAATGCCTGGTTACCTGCATCTTCCGGCAAACCCTGATCGAGACTGTCTATAGCACTGCGAATATAGTCGACACTGTCATTCAGCAGGCTTAACGCATCAGCATTCATTTGCGCATCAAGCTGGAGCAGCTCATTGACGTAGTGTTCAAATCGACCACACAGCTCGGCTACCGGCATAACACCCGTAGTACGCGAACTGCCTGTCAGCGTATGCAGCGCCCGCATTAGCGCCTGAGTGGGTTCCCGATAACGGCCATTTTCCCATTCGTGAACATATTTTTGCAGACTCGATAAATGCGTTTCTACTTCCTTACGATAGATGTCCAGCAAAACGGGATCGATCTGTTCCGGGCTGTCTATTTCCGATTCGCTTTCTTCTGCTATCGTATCCTGTTCTACGCTATCAGCTGTCTCCACCTCTGTCCCAGGCAAAGGCTCACCCTGACTGAGAAGGTTGGCATGATCAATCAGGCTTAGAATAGCCGCATCTGACTTCTCACCCTGTTTGAACAGTTCGAACATATCAGGCAGAACCTGTCTCGCCTGTTCCAGCAAATCAAACATGCTCTCTGACGAACTGATGGTCCCGTCAATCACCCGGTTTAGCATATTTTCATAGGCCCAGGCGAATTCACCAATATCAAACGCCCCCACCAGGCGGCCGCTGCCCTTGAGGGTATGGAATGCACGCCTCAGATCAGCAAGTACATCCTCATCGTCCGGATTCTGCCGCCACTTTGGCAGAAGGTTGGTGAGTTCCGCATAGACCTCTTCCGCCTCTTCCAGAAAAATTTCGATGATTTCTTCATCGATTTCATCCATCACGGCCGGCTTTTCAACTACGGCCGGTTCAGGGGAACTGATATCAGCGTCAGTATCAGCACTGGCGGAAGTTTCTGTCTGCTCACTGTCATCCAGCACAGGCTCTTCTGCCTGTTCAGCCATGCCAGGATCATGAACATCGTCTTCTTCTATCTCGATAGCTTCTGCTGCACTGTCAAAACCTTCAATATCCAGTGTCAGACTATGCAGTGACTCCTCATCCAGATCCGCTTCATCCTCAGCAACTGCCTCAGGCTGAGGAAGATCAGTGAGGGAAAGATCATGCAGGGTTTCATCTTCAGGTGGAAACTCGATTGTCTCAGTGATGGTTTGATCATTCAGATCATCCTCAGCGCTATCCGGTACCGAAATATTGATCAAGGTATCACTTTCATCATCCGGCTCAGAAGAGGCTGTTTCGTCCAGAGCCGGCTGGTGTAATTCTGAGAGCGTCACCAGGTCATCATTTGGTTTCCCATCATCAGCCCCCTGCAACTGCTTGAGACTGTACTCGGCAACATCCAGAATCGCATCGGGTTGCCCCCACTTTCCTGCCAGTGACTCAAGATAATATTCAATACTGCTGATCGCATCGGCAAGACTGTCAAGCGCATCAGGTGCAGGCATATTCGCGCCTTCCAGCAGGTTCTGCCGAATATAGAGAATACAGCCCTGCAACAAATCAGCTGCACGATCCAGGCTCAGAATAGAAATACCACCCTTGATGCGATCCAGTGCTGCCGGCACAATATCAAGCAGAGAATGATCCGCAGGATGCTTGCTGAACATATTGATCGCATCCTTGACCTGAACCAGTTCAAGCTTGGCTTCCTTAACCACGGTCTGCAGCAATTTCTGCTGCTCGGCATCCTGCATCAGATGGCTGGCAGCCTCATCAGCCCCTTTCTCGGCTTTGGCGTTCACTGCACGAGCTGCTGTAATTTCATTCAGTGAATTTTCAAGGTCAAGCATGGTGCCGGCCATTTCCATCAGGCTGTCGTCATCCACCTCTTTGTTGCCCGCCTGCATGGCGGAAATAGATTCAATCTGCTCCTGCACACTTTCGCGCTGAATCCCAAGCCCGAGCATACCCAGCGTATCGGCAATCTGTGACAGTGTTTCCTTTAGCGGCTCAAGTTCCCTGATATCCCTGTTATCCGATCGAACGAACAGATCCAGGTTATCCTTAACCTTGAGCAGATCTTCCATAAGCACGGAAGAAACGGTGGACATCAGCGCCGCATTAGGAGCCGCCATATCCGCGCGCGCCTGTTCCAGTGAACCCATATCAGGCAGGATTTCATCCAGTTTGAATGCCTGTTTGATGCCATCAGCAAGCTCACCGCGGCTGCGGGATGTTGCGACATAATAAAGGATGTTCTTAAGCAGTTCTGATGGCGGCTCAATGTTCAGGGCATGCTCACCGCGATCGATAATTTTCTTGAACTGGCGATCAAGTTGCCCGAGTAATAATTTGACAGAAACACTGCTGTCCAGCCCGCCGTCAATCAGGCATTCAACCAGGCCATCAGCAACCCAGAGCAGACGGCCAATCTCCTGTTCACAGGCCAGCTTGCGCAATTCATCCAGCACACCGGCAATACGTTTCAGCCCTGATGCATCATCTTTATCACGGAACCAGTCAAGCAGACCGAGATGATAATGATAGCGAAGCTTGCGCAGGGTTTCAGTCAGGCTTCCTGCGGCGATTTCCGGTAAGGGTGCGGCAATAGTCAAATCCGGTGTGAACAGGGCATTTTCAGATAATAACGGCGCGCCCCGCGCTGCACGCAGATCATTCAGCAGCGGCAATAACAACATCGGTGTGTCCGGATGCCCTTCAAGCAAGTGCTCCAGATAATCCGGTAATTGCAGAATACCTCGGATCAGGACTTCGAACGCATCATCACGATTTGAAACCTTGCCATCGATAAGCGCCTGGACCAGGTTTTCCACTTCCTCTGCCGCCATCGCAGAACCATAGAGTTCCACCATTTGCAGGGTGCCACGAACCTGATGCAGATAATTAAGACAAAACTGAATCTGTGAGATATCACTCTGGTCTTCGGTAAAAACTTCCAGCGCCTTACGCGCCTGATTCAGGGTCTCATCGATTTCTGACTTGACCCATATCAGCGTGTTGAGATCCAGCTCGTTATCACTACTCATAACTGGTATTCCCATGTATACGTCTGAAAGCCAGTGTCCCCGGATAATTGACCGGCTGCATCTCGTTATGACGCCAGTCAGAAATCTCACCTGCGCCAAGGATCAGCAAACCACCGGGGCGCAGATGTTTAACCATTTGTTCCAGCATTGCATAGCGGTGACGGCGCTTGAAATAAATCAGTACATTCTGACAGTAAATTAGATCCATCATTCCCAGCCGGGCACGGGACAAATAGAGGATATTCAAGCGGGTAAAACAGATCCGCTCGCGCAGCTTTTCTACTACCCGGTAATGGTTTTCATCTTCACGGGTAAAAAACAGATTAAGCAGATTAGCCGGCACATTCTTCAGGCGATTAATATGGTAGACACCCTTGCGGGCGGTAGACAGGGACGCCGAGCTGATATCAGAAGCGGTTATGCTGTAATAACTGTTCAGCGTTTTTCTTAACATAAAGTCATCGACCTGCATGGCCAGAGAATAGGCCTCCTCACCCGTCGCACAGCCCAGGCTCCATATATCGATACTGCTCTTTTCTTTATTTTTTCTACTGCCCAATTTAGATGAAAGCTCGGGTAAAAACTGATCCTGTATCAGTGCCAGAGAACGCTGATCACGGTAAAACCGGCTTTCATGCACGGTCAGGCGATCTACCAGAATTTCCCATTCAACCACCCCGCGCCGGCCTTCGGTCAAATACTGAAAATAGGCGTCATAGCTGTCATAACCCAGCTCGCGCATGCGCGTGCTCAAACTGGTCAACAAAAAAGATTTGCGACTTTCAGCGAGACAGATACCGGTTCGCTTTTCCAGCAGCTCGGTCCACATCGCCAGCTGAACCTGATCCATTTGCGCAGGGGCATGATAGCGCCACAACGCTTTAGCGGGATTATGATCCTGTGCCTCCATCAAAGCTGAAACCTCAGGCTTCCTTTAGGCAGGAGGCAGGCGGAAACCGGCAACCGAATGACGCAGTTCATTTGCCAGTTCGGATAGATTACCAATCGAAGCGGCCGTTTCATTGGTGCCGGCAGAAGTCTGGGTGGTAATTTCCTGAATCACATTCATGGTGTCAGAAATATTGGTTGCCGCACCTGCCTGTTGACGCGCAGATTCAGAAATATTCGAAATCAGATCGGCAAGATGTTTGGACACGGTTTCAATCGCTTCCAGCGCACTACCCGCATCCTGAGCCAGACGCGCACCGGATACCACCTCGGAAGTACTCTGTTCCATCGATGCCACCGCTTCTTTGGTATCGGATTGAATCGCCTTAACCAGTGTTTCAATCTGACGTGTTGCATCGGCTGAACGTTCTGCAAGCCGCTGCACTTCGTCGGCCACCACTGCAAAACCTCGACCAGCATCACCGGCCATAGCCGCCTGAATAGCAGCATTCAAAGCAAGAATATTGGTTTGCTCGGCAATGTCGTTAATCAGTTCAACGATGTCGCCGATTTCCTGTGAGGATTCACCCAGACGCTTGATACGTTTCGAGGTCTCCTGGATCTGCCCGCGAATGGTGTCCATGCCATGAATATTACGCTGCACCGCGTCTGACCCCTGCCCGGCAATCTGCACTGAGCGACTGGCCTCTTCCGCCAGCTCTGCTGCATTATCGGAAACTTCCTCGATGGATACCGCCATTTCATTAATCGCGGTACTGGCGGCCATGATTTGCTGCGCCTGATGATCACTGGCTTCAGCAAGGTGCATAGCCGTAGCCTGGGACTGTTGCGATGCAGAGGACACCTGTTGGGTGGTTTCATTAATTGCCGAAACCAGTTTACGCAGCGCATCAATAGCATAGTTGATTGAATCGGCGATGGCGCCGGTGATGTCCTCAGTCACCGAAGCCTGTACCGTTAAATCACCATCAGCCAGATCGCCCATCTCATCCAGCAGGCGCAAAATCGCTTCCTGATTATTGGTATTGGTTTCTTCCATCTGCTGACTCTGTTCTGCAATCTCAGACAGACGACGTTGGGAATCTTTGCGATACAACCAGGCCAGGCCGACAATAATCAGCACGATGACTGCAGCCAGCGAGTTAATCCAGACCGAAGATATGCGCTTGCTGATATATGCCTGATACGCATCCTGCAATTGCTGAATTTTCTGCGGCAACTGCTCACTCATACTGAGAATACCTTCAGACGCCCCCGAAACCTGAAACATTTCTGGCGAACGCTCCAGAATACCGCCCACCTGACTGCGAATCGAGCGGAACAGTTTCTGCACCTTAATCAGTTTGGCTCGGGTACTCGGTTCCTTGATTCGATGAATTCCCATATTCCGGTTGCCGCGGAGCATATCCTCGATGACTCGACCGAACAGCGCCGCATCACGGCCAAAGCGATCGGCGGCAGTCACGGCTTCGGCACCACCCGACAACACACGATTGACGTTACCGGAAATACGCTGGGTCAGCATCAACTGGCGGGTGGCAATATAAATCTGCTCCGGGCTGGCGCCTTTTTCCACCATGTTATTCACGACTTCATCTGACAGCGCCAGCAGCGTCGGGATCTGTTCATTAATTTTCTGGATATGTTCGCGCATGGTAGAAACCACTTCACGCCGCTGCAGAATGGTTTTGACATCCTTCTGATATTTTTTCCACATACCCTGCAATTCCTGCATGGTTCCGCTCAGTTCTTCCGGCGTGCGATTCGCTTCCCAGCTCAGAATTTTATCGAAACGGTTGCTACGCTGCTGCAGTAGTGGGAAGGCGCTGAGGTCACCCTGTGCCGCCTGATTCGCCAGCTTGGCGATTTCCTGCGCCAATACCTTCTGATCGCCAATGCGACTGATGTACTCACGATCCGCTGTTTCCTGATTGGAAACCTTATTGATCACGATACTTAGCGCAGCAATAGCGGCAATCAGCAGCACTACAAAATACGCCATCATCCTGACTACAGGAATGCCTGCTACTCGGCCAACATTCTGTTTCATGACTTCTCTCCTGCCATTGAATATTCCAGTTTGAATTTAGCACTCATAATATTCTTCTTCCGATCTGATTCTGAAGCTGCGACAACCCACCCCTGAACGATGGGAAAATTCGCGGCTTAAAAGATTAATTCACCCACTCTTACCGGAAAATTAAATTTCTGCGGCAACATTAATAAACTCAGGGGTTTCGGCCAGACGCCGGGTGTTGAAAATGCCCCAATGCTGATCTCCCTGCTGGTATCCTCCGTCAAGCAACGTCTGCAGGCGTGCCGGCGCCGAGGGTAATTCCATTGTTTTTTCTTCTTCGAAAAAGTGTCTTAAACCCAGCACTTCAGTGACCAGCAGGCCACTGACCATATCCCCCTGACGCATTACCAGCACACGACTTTTACGATTCAGGCGCGTCGTTTCCTGTGCTGTAAACCCCAGCAAATCAATTACCGGTATCAGTGTGCCGCGGATATTAGCTATACCTTTCAGCCAGTCGACCGTCCCGGGAATACGCGTCAGGGGAGGATAGGGCAGAATTTCTGATATTTCACTGGTTGCTACAACCAGCGCCATATCCTGTAACAGAAAACCAATCCCCGTCTGTGTCTGCCTGATTTCAAGCTGCTGCGGTAAGCCCAGCGCTTTCTGGCGACTGCGTGACTCAATATCACGCAGTAGTGCAAAAACCCCAACGCCTGATTCTGCCATCTATTATTTATCCTGCCAGCACCTTGCTGATTTTCTGAATTAAATCATCTTCAATAACCGGCTTGGTAATATAATCCTTAGCGCCCTGGCGCAAACCCCAGACACGATCAGTTTCCTGATCCTTGGTCGTAACAATGATGACAGGTATCGCCTGGGTTGCCGGGTCCCGGTTAATTGCCCGTGTCGCCTGAAAACCGTTCATACCCGGCATAACGACATCCATTAAAACAACGTCAGGCATCGATTCCCTGGCTCGCGCAATACCGGCTTCTGCGTTATCTACAGAATCCACTTCATGGCTATGCTTTTCGAGCATGGTTTTAAGAACATGAACCTCAGTTGGTGAATCATCAACAATCAAAATACGCGCCATTACATCTCCTCCAGGCTTTACCAGCACACTCTAACGCAGGCAAAACTGCCGATATTTTCTCTACACAAAAAACTGTCAATCCGTTTATTCAAGAACAAGATCCTTGATCGCGCCAAGCAGCTCTTCCTTGGTGAAAGGCTTGGTCAGATATTGCTCCGAACCAACAATCCGCCCACGCGCCCGATCAAACAAGCCGTCCTTGCTGGACAACATCACTACGGGTGTCTTCCTGAAACGTTTATTATTTTTGATCAATGCCGTTGTCTGGTAACCGTCAAGACGCGGCATCATAATATCAATAAAAATAATATCAGGCTGGTTGTCGGCAATTTTGGATAGCGCCTCGAAACCATCAGAAGCAGTCACCACATCACAGCCCACTTTTTTCAACAGGGTTTCGGCGGTTCGACGAATCGTCTTGCTATCATCGATAACCATCACTTTCAAACCCTGGTAAATATCTTCCATCTGCTTCTCTGCTAACACTGCTAACACCTGCTTTTTTCTTTGAAAGTCTCTGTCTAAATTACTGCGGCTTTAACACCCTGAAACCAGACTACTTTTCGACAGAATATTTAACACAGTTTTGAAAAACAATCCATAAGTATCTATATTCGCTATTTATTTCCCTGTCGTTGCTCAACCCTTAAAATTGATTGATTTATAATCAGCTTACGCTGATATTTACCTCAGCGGTATTCTCTGGCATAGTCATATATCTGAGTAATACCTGCATAAGACAAAACAGCTTCCGGTAAAATCCTGTTTACACTAACCGGTCGTCTTCACTGCACCCACCCTTGTCATGGATACAAACATTTAGACATGAGTATTGAGCATCTCCACGCGGTTCCCCATCTGACGACAGCCCTGTCAGGCCCCCTGCATGATATCGAAACCCATCTTCTGGAACACCAGGCTGAAATCGAAACCTGGTTTCGCCAGCAGTGGCTGAGAACACCAGCCCCATTCTATGCCTCGGTTGACCTGCGCAACGCCGGCTTCAAGCTCGCACCGGTGGATACCAACCTGTTTCCAGCCGGCTTCAATAATCTTAATCCTGCTTTCATGACCCTAAGCATCCAGGCGGTGCAATCGGTGCTGGAGCGTATCTGCCCCAAAGCGGTGCGTATCCTGCTGATTCCGGAAAATCATACCCGCAACCAGTATTATCTTGAGAGTATCGCCACTTTGCAGGAAATCATTACAAAAGCTGGGTTTGAAATACGTATCGGATCATTATTAGCTGAACTTGAGGAAAAACTGGCCATAACGCTTCCCTCCGGCCGGGAGCTGCTTCTGGAACCTATCCAGCGGCAGGGCAACAAGGTGAGAATCGGAGATTATGAGCCCTGCCTGGTGCTACTTAACAACGATCTTTCTTCCGGCCGGCCTGAAATTCTGGAAAATCTGGAACAAATGATCCTGCCGCCACTGGAACTGGGCTGGAGCAACCGACTGAAATCCGACCATTTCACTGAATATCATCGTGCGACAAAGGAATTTTCCGAGCTGATCGACTTCGATCCCTGGCTGATTACCCCCATGTTCTGCAACTGCGGCAAACTCGACTTCATGAAGCGCGAGGGCGAGGACTGCCTGGCCAGCAACGTTGATCGCATGCTTAAGGATATCCAGAAAAAATATGACGAATACCAGATCGACAAGCCGCCCTTCGTCATCGTCAAGGCGGATTCAGGCACCTACGGCATGGGCATCATGACCATTCACAGCGGCGATGAAGTCAGGGAACTCAACCGCAAGCAGCGCACTCGCATGGCCAAAAGCAAGGGCGGCCAGGCAGTGACCGATGTCATTATCCAGGAAGGCGTCTACACCTTCGAAACCTGGGGCGACGGACAGTCTGTCGCTGAACCCGTGGTTTATATGGTAGATCACTTTGTAGTTGGCGGTTTCTACCGCGTACACACGGGACGGGGCGCCAATGAAAACCTTAATGCGCCGGGCATGCATTTCGAGCCGCTGGCCTTTGCCGAAACCTGCAACGTGCCGGACTACAGCAAATCCCCCGACGCCAGCCCCAACCGCTTCTATGCCTATGGCGTCATCGCCCGCCTGGCGCTACTGGCCGCAGCACGTGAACATACGCCGCCTGACTGGAAAAATCCTGCCATTCATGCCATTCATCTGGTGTAATTCATTTCGTTTTCTGAACCATAGAGGACACGGAGGGCACAGAGGTTTACAAAATAATATTCTCTGTGTCCTCTGTGGTAAAAATAATCTAATTGAATTTGAACATAGCTTTAAGTAAGTAAACACAAGGTTTAATCCCATTGTCCATTAAGCTCGGCGTCATCATGGATCCCATCGGCTCCATCAACCTGAAAAAAGACAGCACCCTGGCCATGCTGCTGGAAGCCCGGCGCCGTGGCTGGGAACTCTATTATATGGAGCAGACGGATCTGTCCCTGTCCCGGAACAGAGTCTGGGCAAGCACCCACAAACTGAGCCTGAGTGCGGATCCCGAAACTGCCACTGATAACTGGTATGCGCTGGCGCCGGCAGAAAACCGGCCCCTGGCCGAGCTGGACGTCGTACTGATGCGCAAGGATCCGCCCTTTGACATGGACTATATTTTCAGTACCTACCTGCTGGAACTGGCCGAAGCCGAGGGACTGCTGGTGGTCAATCGCGCCCAGAGCCTGCGCGACGCCAATGAAAAACTGTTCACCGCCTGTTTTCCCCAGTGCACCGCACCGACGCTGGTTTCCTCTCAGGCGCAGCAAATACGGAGTTTTCTGGCCGAATACGGTGACATCATCCTCAAGCCGCTGGACGGCATGGGCGGCGCCTCGATTTTTCGCCTGCAGCAGGACAGCCCCAATATCGGCGTCATCATCGAGACCCTGACCCACCACGGCCGGCGCCTGTGCATGGCGCAAAAATTCATCCCCGAGATTACCCAGGGCGACCGACGCATTTTACTCATCGATGGCGAACCCGTGCCTTACGCACTGGCGCGCATACCTCAACACGGGGAAACCCGTGGCAACCTCGCCGTTGGCGGCATCGGTAAAGGTGTCGAACTCAGCGAACGGGATCGCTGGATCTGCAGCCAGGTCGCACCGAAATTAAAAGAAAAAGGCCTGATTTTCGTTGGTCTGGATGTGATCGGGGATTACCTGACCGAGATTAACGTCACCAGCCCAACCTGCATCCGCGAACTGGACGGGCTCTACCAGCTCAACATCAGCGCCACGTTGATGGATTGCATCGAACAAAAACTGCACGGCTAATGATATCCTCTTCAATACGCCACAGAGACAACGTAGGTTCGCCTTCAGGCGAACCTGTGCGGCTAAAGCCGCACCTACTTTTTCTGTTATTCGTAATCCTGCTCACGCCCGGCTGCCAGCAGACCCCGCACGAATACAAGCGAACCCTGCTGGTCTTCGGCACCCTGGTTAACATTACCCTGCGCGATGTCGATGAAGAACTGGCGCAAAAAAGCTTTGAACAAATCCGCCAGGATCTGGAACTCATGCATTTCCTCTGGCATCCCTGGAAACGGGGGCCATTGGGGCGCACCAACGCCTTACTCGCCACCGGCGGCTGGTTTTCCGTCAATGTCTCGGTGCTGCCCGTAATAGAAAAAGGCCGTGACCTCGCCCGCATCACGAACAACCTGTTCAACCCGGCCATCGGCAAATTGATCGCGCTCTGGGGTTATCACCAGGACGAACCACCCACCGGCCCACCACCATCAAAAGAGGCCATCGAGCAACTATTGGCCCAGCATCCACGCATGTCGGATATCGAGTTCGACGGCCTGCGCATACGCAGCCGCAACCCGGCCGTGCAACTGGACTTCGGCGCCATGGCCAAAGGCCTGGCCATCGACCGGGTAATCGATTACCTGCGCCGCCAGGGCATTCACAACGCCATCGTCAATGCCGGGGGCGATCTCAAAGTCACCGGCAGCCACGGTGATCGACCCTGGCGCATCGGCATTCGCCATCCACGCAAACAGGATGGCGTGCTGGCCGCACTGGACGTCAACGATGGCGAAAGCGTGTTTACTTCCGGCGACTATGAACGTTTCTATGAGTATGAAGGTCGACGCTATCATCATATTATCGATCCACGCACCGGCTACCCGGCCGATCAGACCACCTCGGTGACCGTGATCCATACCAATGCCGCCACCGCCGATGCCGCCGCCACCGCCCTGTTCGTCGCCGGCCCAGATGGCTGGCAGGCCATTGCCAGAAAAATGCAGCTGCGCTACGTGATGCTGGTGGATAAAAACGGCCGGATCATCATGACCCCGGCCATGGCCAAACGTATTGCCCTGACTGAAATTGACAACAAACCGGTTGTTATAGAACCCTGATGACGCGCGCCGATATCGTCCTCCTGCTGATCGCAATCCTGGCCCTGCCCTTCGTCTACCTGCATTACTGGCAACCGACCAGCGCTGGCATAACAGTTCGCATCATGCGCGACGAAACCCTGGTGCGGGAACTGGTCTTAAACAAAGATCAGGAAATCAGCATCGATGGGGCACTGGGCGTAAGTCGGCTGCAAATTGAAAACGGCAAAATACGCTTCATCGACTCTCCCTGCACCGGCAAGGTCTGCATCCACAAAGGCTGGCTCAGCCACAGCGGCGACTTCAACGCCTGCCTGCCTAATCGAATTAGCATCGAGATCATGGGCCAGGGTGAATTTGACAGTATGAATTTCTAAGGAAACTCTGATTAATTCGTCATTCCGGACGTAGCAAAGCGGAGATCCGGAATCCATGTGTTACGCATCAAGCACTTACTGGATTCCGGCATTCGCCGGAATGACAAGGTTGTAATTAATTCAGAGCTTCCCTAAATATATTTGGAGTTATAGGAAAAACTGGTCGGCTAAGGTAAGAATCAGATAGCAACAAGCGTATAGTTTTTACTCTGACCCCA
>JASBTR010000117.1 GCA_030148325.1 Gammaproteobacteria bacterium | reverse complement strand
TGCGGCGTATGACAGAACACGCAAATCTGGGATTCCGTCGTCGCGGTAACGGTCCCTGGCCCGGAGCTGGAAAGATTATGTACGGTATTCGCGACATCCGACACGGGCGCGGCCTGAAGTACAGCGGAAAAAAACAGCAGGGCAGGCAACAGGCAACAATTACAACACTTCACTCACGCTCTCCCAGGTACTGAAAAACCTCGACCCGGCCGTTAAACATGTCTGCAACATAAATCCGATTACGCTGATCGACACAAATGCCGGCCGGCAAATAAAACTCACCGACTCCCTGCCCAGTGCCGCCAATCGGCAAAAGAAAATCGCCGTCGGCATTGAAAATCAGGAGATGATCCCGATATGACTCGACAATATAGATATTGCCCTCGTCATCCGCCGTCACCCCCTTGGGTCGATTAAGATTACCCACGTACAACCCACGTTCACCAAATAGTTTAAGCAACATTCCGCTGGCGTCGAACACCTGAATCCGGGAATTCAGAGTATCAGAAACATACAGTTTATTGCCGGCAAAACTTAAATGGGTCGGTGCATTGAACTCTCCAGGGCCAACGCCACGCTTACCCAATGTATCGACCAGATTGCCCTGATCGTTGAATACTTTGATATCATGGGCGCGGGTATCAGCCACATAGATCAGACCCCGTACAGGGTCACGCGCCAGCCCAGTCGGCCGGCGCAAAATATTTTCACCCATTTCACCCAGATACTGACCGTCTTTATCGAAACGCAGGATTCGCGCCAGTTCGGCATCCGCCACCAGAACTTCACCATTCTGGCCTCCCACAATTCCTATAGGCGCGATAAAACGAACCCCGGGTTGCGCCCATTCCCAGATGCTCAATTCACCGCGCTTCACATCAAAATTAAATACCGCCTGGCGACTAACATCGGTTACCAGTATCCGGCCAGAATGATCAACCATCACAGCCTGCGGACGCTGCAAAACTTTCGGATCACGAAGTTCACTCCCCATCCCTGCCAGCCAGCGCAATACCGAGGTAAAACCACTGGCAGATGTCTCTTTGGAAGAGAAATTGCTCTCCCCTGTCAACTCCCCCACGTAGCGATAGCGTGGCACCTCGGGCAAAGCCGGCCAGATACGCTCATCTGCACTCGGTTTTATGCTAAAATGGAGACGAGTCGGCGCCGTTGAACAGGCAGTCAGTACAGACAGACATAACAAACCGATCCATATGCCAGGTAAATAAGCGATTAAATAGCGGCGAGCAGCTGAAGCAAGCATCATCTTTTCCGCACCGTTGAGGCAACAGGATAGTGCAGTTTCATTATCTGAATTCTCGCCGCAGCTACGTCAACCAGATAGAGCCAGTTCTCATGCAGATCCATGCCTGCCAATTGCATGGTCATCACAGACTCTGTTCTCACTGAGATTTTATACTGACGATCTTCACTGAAAAACAGCACTGAATTATCAAACGCATCGGCAACAATAATCCGACCAGACTGATCGACCCGTATGGCAACCGGTTGTCTCAACCTGTTTCTGCCGATGGTCTGCAAATAGCGCCCATCCAGATCAGTTACTACAATTTGCCGCTGCAATCGATCCAGCAGATAAATCTTTTCCTTTACCACCACCATATCCGTAAGACCGGCAATCGGAGCGGCTGTTTCATCAACCGGGTGAAGAGTCTGAATCAGGCGTCCCAGCTTGTTAAAAACCAGGATCTGATTATAAAAAGCATCGGCAACCAGAATCCTGCCACGGGAAAAATCTTCGGCAATAGCCACTGGTTGCTTCAGGTTAAAGTCCTTGATCTCACGCAAAAGACGGCCATCACGATCCAGATACAGAATCCGGCTTTGCAGTGGATCGGTCACATAAAGATATTCCCCGGCTATGGCAATGATCCGCGTAGCAGGCGTAATCTGCATGCGATGGTAAACGGAAAACACTTCACGACGCATGTCATAACGCAAAATAGCCTGCCGCCCCACATCAGCGATATAAACATAGTCCGCCCACGCAGCTACCGAGACCGGACGCCCCAGTTGCACATATCCACCAGCGGCAGGCATAGCAGCGCCTGATTCCTGAATTCCACTTTCGATGCTGAGCCAGGATGAGAGTAGGCCATTTGCAGAATTTACATGCCCGGAAGGGGCTGAACCGGATAGATCTGCGCAACTCACCAATATTAGTGAAGCCAGTATCAGCACAAACACTGAGCAGTAACAGCCCCGGACTCGTTGTGACAATAAAAAATCAGTAAAACGTGTATAGCGCATGCTGATACCTGTTACCAAATGCCGGGACCAGCAGTGGAATGGCCCCCGTGAATCCTGCTTTTCAATCCCGGCCGTCCAGAATGGCAAAGGTCACAATTTTCAACCCCCCATGCAATCTCATCGTTATGGCACATGCCACAGAATTTTCCGTCGATGATCTCCTGCATCGTGACGTTGTTACTGCCCGCCCGCATTTCGAAACCCAGTTCAAAATGACAGACCTTGCAACGAAAACGAATACGATGAAACCAGTGAGGAAAAACCACTGGCGGCATACCTTCCTGTTCTGCGCGTTTGTTCAGGACAACATCTCCATATTCGGCCTGCAGTGGAGATACCCAGAACAGGACACTACCCACAATAACCAAACACCAGTACTTCTGCATCGCCTCACCTTGCTCTGACTACTTCCGGCTTTTCGCCTTTATCTGTTCCAGTTTGTTGCGTGGAACACTATGGCAACGATCACATTCTGTCAGAGGAAAAGCCACAGCACCATGGCAACGACCGCAATAGTTTCCCTGAAGAATCTTCATCATCGTAATCGGGTTTGCGCCTTCTTTCGAAATGAAATATTTTTCATGACAGTTTTTGCAGTCAAGCCACAGGGTATGAGCCCGGTGAGGAAAACGAACTACAGGCATTTCCCCCGTATTTTCAAGAAAAAGATCATTATTTCTGATTTTCACCTTTGTTTCCGGCCACAAATTAGTGCGCGGATTGATGGCGCCTTCTTCCAGCGCCTTCACCCAGTTAACCATATTGCCACTTGTATCCTGAGGCAATTTTGACAATGCCTCAGCCGGTTGCTGAAGCACGTCGATAGCCGACCCATCAGGATCATGGATATTATCATTTGACAGTTCCCGCCACTTTGAACCTGCGACAGAATGAAATGGCAATAACAATATCGGCATTAAGAAAATGGCATAAAGCCAGCGAGAATATCGTATATCTAGCATCGTTCGATTATCCCGGAATAAAGAAACCTGAACTTCTAATGGCGCGCACAATCTGTTTGGTGGATTCTTCGCAGGTCTCTACCGCCTTCTCATAGTCGCCATTTTCTGCATATACTTCTGCTTTTTTTCTTAATACTGCCGCCTTGTTAAGAAATTTCTGCGCCCTCTTCCTGGTTTTTGGGTTCTTCATTTTTTCTTCCAGCAACAATGTCACCAGCATCTGGTGTGTATCATTACGATCAAGCTCATAAAGATATTCATCTTTCTTGGTTTCAAAATGCAGGCTCCGCACCAGGGTATCACCACTGCGAAGTTCACTAATGGCGGCCTTTATTTCAACATAAACATTATCAATCACCTTGCGCGCACTGAACGGCTGTCCGGTTTTCATTAACGCTATCGCACTGGCTATCTCCGCATCCGCCATGCTTTTAACCCTATCAGTTTTTTCAGTGAGGCCTTTCTCCTCACCTATCCGCTGTACTGCAGCAAGCAGGGCCTTTACACTTTTCAGACGCAATTCGAACAAGCGGCGATCATTGGTATTTACGACTTTCTGCTTTCCGGCCACCTTAACTGCGCGAAACATCATTTCGGTTGCATGAAACAAAGATTCGGCAGCCGCAGCATTTTCTCCTTCTTCAATATATTCAAGCGCATTCTGATAAAGATTATTGGCGGCTCGATATAATGCCTTCACATTTATGTCTTCACTCGCCTTGACCTTTTGCGCTGCTGAAGAAACTTCAAGCAGTTTTTTTACATACTTAACTTGTTGCTCTGTTTGCTCCTTCGTTTTATGCACCTGCCGTTCGCTGTGCGTGGCATAAACCCCGCCCACATACAGCATAGATAAGGCAATAATTATAAAGCCAGATAATTTCATCGTATTCTCTCTATATTTGTTAATCTGCACGACAATTTTTCATAAATTGTAACGCTTTAAACTTGCCGTATCCTGTTAAAAACAATTACTCACAGCGTCAATCCGCCCAGGCGCAGCGCTCTTACCAGGGTCTTATTGCCCTTTTCCAGGAGAATAATCGCGTCTTCCACAGCACCACTTTTAAATTTTTTGTCAGCCTCAATCACCAGCTCCTCATTTTTATTAACCAACATCCTTATTAATGGTAGTTTTCTTCTGTTTTCTGGTGGACTGGAATCCAGGATAAGATTAATCAGCAAAGTATAATTATCATTTCGCTGTAGCTCATAGTTATACTCATCCTCAGGCGTCAAAAATTCCAGCGCATAGATTACGGTTTCATCTTTCCTCGCATCACTTAACGCCTGCTCCAGCATATCTGCTGCCTCCGACAAAGGAACAAGCGCCTGCTTTGGCATGTTTTTCTGGTAAATGGATTCCGCCTTTTTAATCAGCATATTCATCTTACCCGAATCAAGAATACCTTTAATCTTGTCCGCAGGAAGCTGGTTAAACAAATCACTGAAATTTTTCACTCTCGAATAAAGCACATCATACTGTTCACGCGCAACCTCATTCTCTTTTTCTTTATTCACAACCATCCGAAAAGCAACTGAAATGTTCTGTAAACTCTTCTGGATCTCAAGATTACTTTTATCAAACTCCTCTTTATCCAATAGTAATTTCGCTGCATTATAATGTTCGCTAGCGGCCCTCAGTAACGCGATAGCTTTGTCGTTGCCGCTGGCCCGCACCTCCTTTGCACGGTTTGACTTGTTCAGAATATATCCAAGAAGATTAAGCTTATTGAGCGTTCCCTTTTTTTTCTTCTGCACCTCAACAGAATCCGCAGCCGAAGCAGAATCTTCAGCCGCGTATACTCCTGTGAAATACGGTTGCACATACGACAAAGCAATAAGCAGGCCTATCACCAGGAACTTTATCGCTTTAAAAGAGATTCTCGACATATCACATCCAGGTCAGCACCTACGTTTATTTTTTGGCCGTTTTTTTCTGTTTAGTTTTTTTTGCTTTTGGTTTTGAATGACAAACCCGACATGTTTTTGCGGTAATGGGGAATGCCACCTTTCCGTGACAAACACCGCACTTCTGTCCAAGTAAAATAGCCGCCATGCTAATCTGATTTGCGCCCTTCTGAGGAATAAATATCGCAGGATGACAATTAGAGCAATCAAGCCATTCAGTGTGCTGCGCATGAGGATAGACTACATCCGGCATTGAACCTTTTACTTCACGAACAATATTAAGATCCATGATAATTGGTTTAGCCTTTGGATCCAGCCTATCATAACGCGGATTGATTTTTCCTTTTTTCAAAGATTTCACCCAATCCACATAGTTACCCGCCTTACCCTTCACCATATTGGAAAAAGCTTCTTTGGGGGGTTGTAACATACTCGCCCCCTCACCTTCCGGATCATGGATCCCATCCCTGACCGGAGGCAGGTTTTTTTCTTCTTTTGCCTTCATAAGCCGATTAAAGGTATTTGGATCACCCGCAAATGACATTTGCGCCGAAAACAACACGGAAATTGCTGCAAGAATAGCCACTAAGAATTTATGGCATAAAAACTTTCTGAATAATAATTTCATCTCTAGCTCCCCCTACTTTGCTTTTTTATTCTTGCTTTTGTCTTTCACAGGCACAATCAACTTGTTCAAGGTGCTACCATGAACCTGCGTGCGCAGCCCATCCTTGCCCGAGTGGCAGAGATTACAGTTTTCTACCGCCCAGGCAATTTCACCATTATGACAGGCACCGCAATACTGGCCATCAATAATCTTCAGCATATCAATACCGCTGCCACCAGCCTTGAATTTGAAACCCAGATCGGCATGACACACCTTGCAGCGAAAACGAATACGGTGAAACCAGTGTGGAAAAATAACTGGCGGCATTCCTTCAGCTTCTGCATTTTCATTCAGAACAAGATCGCCATATTCGGCATGCACAGGACTGATATTTCCAACACCAGACAAAACCAACAACTGGATTAACAGCAATGAGCTAACCCATCCCATTCGTATTTTAGAAATATAACCGTTCATACATTCTCCTCCACTAAAATTGCAACTAGCAAGATTATTAATTAATTTCCGAACAACCTTTTTATTCTGAACATGAAAAGATTATAAGAAGTATTGTTTATTTTTGAAACACGAAAACTCAAGCGCATCTGCAACCGGCCTACAGAATAATTAAGCCTGTTTTCCCAAATTCTTCTATCCTGTTTTTCTCTGTTTATCAAAACCGGTCGTGTCAACTCCGTATCAAACTTCAAATCCGAAATAAAGTGCAACCTGGGAATATTGAAAACCATAACGTGCCGATAAACAAGATTTGCCGACGATGTTGTTGCAAACCCACCCGATACAATATTAGGCAGGTCATTTTTTACTGCATTAATGGTTATATTTCCTGACCACGCAGATTTGCGCGTCAATGACTGTGTACTGGTCATCTGCAGGTTTATTAATTGGTAAATCTCACGCCGGGGACTAGCAACAGTACGCGAATCACTGCCCATTAAACGAAAATATAGATTGCCGGTACCTTCACCATTTCTCCAGGTAAAGGATAAACTGTTGTTGATTCTATTGATATTTTCCGCAACTGTATCATATTCTGAAATAAAACTCTGGCTGAAATTGGTGCTATATTCAAGTCCCGGACGCGTGTTGTAGTGCCGCAATATATTGTGCCCAAGCTGTCCTGTCAGATGCTGTCCCTGAAATTCGCCTCCGCTACGGTTCAAAACATTTGCCGAGGTATTCCAGTTATATTGAAATTTTCCCAAGCTGATATAGTCAGGATTATATCTTGCACCCAATGACTGGGTAGAGGTAAACGCACTGGAGTTACTGTTTTCTGTATTATTAGCAGTGAAATTTCCGGTTAAACGAAATGCTCGCGTAACATCGTAATTAATACCTCCGTATGCGTTGAGCGTCTTGCTGTCTGCAATAATATCACCGTTCTGATTGAGCGAGGCATAATATCTAGCCCCGGCATTACCATAAACCGGTTTATTCTGTGGCCGCCAGAATGAGTTGGTCGTTATCTGCAACTGTCTGTTGTTATTAATAAAACTTGTCGTTTCATCCTCGGTTTCCACAACGCTGGCCATGTTTTCCATCGAGAAAAATGAATCCGGACGATAACTGTGCCGTAGAATAGCATTGTTTCGAGTATAGTTGATATCACTGGAACGACGTTGCGCTTTTTCCCGGCTACCGTCAAAATTAAACTGATTTCGATCGACAACCTTGCCCAGACTCAGAGTATACAGATCACTGGTATCATCAGCCTCCCCTGCTATTGTTTGCAGGTTATTGTCGTAAGTTGCCTGCGCATTCAGCGAGCCATCGAGGCTGCGATACCTTTGTGATATGCCATAGCGAGTATTCGTATAGGGTTGACTTCCCAGCGCTTCGCCTGTTACCCGGCTGTCCTGACTGTCAAAATGTAATTCCAGGGGAAACCGGCTTTGTGGCAGCATTAACAGCTGTGCATTTCCTGTTACGATTTCACCACTCGATGCACCATTGATTTCCCGCTCGAGCCGGTTATAGGTTAAACCCAGGCCACCATTTAAACGCGCAAACCAGGGTTGCCATAGAAAAGTATTTGCCTTCAGGTTGACTGTTGCCAGTTTACGAACCTGATCTTCACTCTGATCGTAATTTTCTACACGATGCTCGTAGCTGATGTCCCCCCAGTAACGAATCGGTGCCATAGTCAACTCTGCCATTGAATTTGCTGCGCCTAAACAAAGTACAAAAATTGCAGTGGTGATTTTATGTTTTTCTGACAACGACAGGCGCTTCATTACTAATACCTTCGCAACAGACTTCCTGTAAAACCACCTGGCATCGGAAGTCTGCCATCATAATGTCACTTTTATTTTTTTACGTTTGTCACCAATTTCTCTACATCATCCTGATAATATTTCGAGTTAACCCTGACCAGGGTTGATTCCCATAAATGATCAACCAGTTTTTTTCTTGCAAGCTCTGCCTGCTCCCTCTGCCATAAACGCCCGGCCCTGTCTTTTACTTTTTCAAACGGATTCAATGCTGGTTTTTTTCTGTCTTCCAGGCGAAATATTGCGATACCTCTCAACAACTCTACCGGTTTTGATATTTCTCCCAGCTTCATCTTGTCGAGCACATCCTGTATTTTTTTAGCCAGCATACCCTTGTGCAGGTATCCCATGTCACCACCATTTTTAGCGCTGGCATCTGCTGAATGTAATTTCGCCAACTCTCCAAAATCAGCCCCACTCTGCAAATTCCTGTAGATTTTCCTGCCCTCATCCATGGCTTCATCCCATGCAGAAACCGGCGAAGAAGGCATCACCTGCAACAAAATAACGGAAACTCTCAACTGTTCAGGTGAAGTAAATTTTTCCTTGTTTTCATGATAATATTTTCTACTATCTTCCACGCTTGCCAGCGGCGCTTTACTTACATCTTTCTCCAACTGCATCACAATGCTCTTTTTTTCCAGTTGCTCCTTCAACCGCGGTACAAACCGTGCTTTATATTCCGGCCATTTCTCACTGGCGCCATATTGTTTCTCATATTTTTTAACCGTTGCATCCAGACTCGTCTGCACAAACTTTTCATCAGGTTTGTAACTACGACGTTGCGCTTCCTGCAATATCAGGATATTCGTAATCAGCTCTCTACCCGTATCCTTTTGCACCTCTTCCATTTTTCCTTCTGGAATTTTCCCGTGGTAAAATTTTCCTCTTACTGCGTTTTGCAACGCCTGTTTGTAGTCATCGACACTGATCACCTGTTTGCCAACATAGGCATAAACGCCATCATCAAGCTTTTCCAGTTTCAGGGCTGCACTGACATCAGACAGACAAAACACTGAAAACAGCAATGCGCTCTGCAACAATATTCTGCTACAAAATTTGATCTGAAAATATTTTACTTGCACCCTCACGTTACACCTTGTTAGCTTTTAAACCGGTTTAAAATGAATTGGCCCACAGTGACTCCCATCACCATGGGCCAAACTGCTCCAGATTTAGATTAACTCTTCCCTGTTGTTACCCTGGAGTTACTTGGTATGGCAGGCCAGACAGACCGCACTACCTGTATTGGCAAGGCGCAGGAATGTAGGATTGTCGCTGGTATGCGGATTGTGACAGCTTGCACATTCGACAAAGGGTTCCGTTGCACCAAGATCAGCCCGGGTATAAAGCTGCATATCTGTTTTTTCCCGAATGCCTGTTGTACCAATAGTCGTATCAACCCACCAGACAGCCTTTGCATTTATCGTTGCCTTATAAGGTCCAATAAAATCAGGATCGGCCAGGGTTCCACCGAAGGAACCATCAGCATCGGCTGATGTGGCGCCACCACCACCATATTGAATACCAACCGGGTGATCGTTACTCAGATCGGTGCCGATATTGACAATGCTTGCCGTCGCATAGTTAAGCGAACCAACCGGGGTAGCTGTAGAAGCCGGTCCTGTCCAGGTGCCGGCAAGCGCTGCACCCGCCGGATCATAGCCACCGGAACCCGGCGCATTGATCATGACATTCATGGCCTGGGTGCCATCATGACATGACAGGCAGGCAATCGAAACAGAACCCACCGGTGCCACACCGCCATCAAGGCTGGTGGTTCCCAGAGAGTCATAAGTGGTGTAGGAACTGGAGCTGGACAAAACCCTGTTCCAGAGCGGTACGGAAGCGGACGTATCCGCGCCATGCGGCGTATGACAGAAAACACAGATGGCCTGGGTGCCGTCAAAGGTATTCGTGCCTGTCCCCGTGCTGCCCAGATTATGCTTTGTGACAGAAATGCCGGCGTTTGCAATGTTCATGGACATGGCTCCCAGCGCTATCACTGCGCCTGCCAGCAAACTCATTCGATTCGGTAATTGTATTTTCATAGCCCCCTCCGGCTTTTAAATCAATCAGTTAGGATATTGTTAGTCAATAAATATGTATATTTCACAGTCTTACATTATGCAATGCAATATGCTTGCCAAAATATAAGCGTATGATTATACGTTTATTTATCACCGCGCATACCAAATTTGAGAATATTTCTGCTTGTCGGCTCTCATAACCGGGAATCCATACTAGCTGGGGAAAATCACCTCAGGGCTTGTATAAATGATGCCTGCTGCGGGATTTTTTCCAGTGAAAATATTTATACCGGAACAGGGAGTCTTCGCCATGACAGTCACTGCAAAGAAAATACTCGGTATGCCGGTGGCGCAGAAAACTGTTCATCGCATCACCTTCCCGGTTCCGGCCTGAGCCCTGTACTGCTTTTGCCGGATCCCACTGATGCGGGTTATGGCAGGTCGGACAGGTTATCAAACCCGCTGGCACATGTTTGCCATTAGCATCAAATACCGGGGCAAGAATATTGTCTGCCCGGCCACCGAACATCCTGCCTCTATTTGAAGGCACAGTCCGTTTCGGATGCGTCTTTTGCGGAGGGATCTTGTTTTCCGCAATGTTTCCCTGTTGGTGGCAGCTACGGCACATGGATTCCATCACATCCTCGCCCGGCCCTGGTGTCCGCGCCCATAGTCGTTGAGGAATTACCGGTGTATGCACATTATGGCACTGGCTACAAACCCCGGATTGACCTGTAGTCTGGCCTTTCCTGTTACGCGCCTCCGGTACGGTAACTCTCATGTCATGATCAGTTTTTAGAATAGCAGCCTTGTCCTGATGACAGTGCAAACAGAGTTTAGCATCACCCGCCGCACTGATCCTCAAAAAACTGTTACTCGCCTGTCCTTCCACATCGGCGTGATTACCGGCAAGACTGGCCGGCTTATCCGGCTGCCACTGATGCGGGTTATGGCAGCTTGCACAATCCAGTTCACCCTTCTCCTTATGCCGAGTTCCATCCCAGAGAAATATTGGCAAACCGGGCTTCACCTTCGCTGGTAACAGATCCAGGCTTACATGCAATGGATGCATATGCTCACCAGGTAACTTATCTTTACCGCTACCGGTTTTGTTATGACAGGTATCGCACATTTTCTCCACCCCTTCACGGGTTCGCCCTGTTTCCTTAGCCCACATATACGCAGCCTCGCCATTATGTGGAAGATGACAGGCGCTACAGGCACCAGTATCAGCCGTCGTCTGCCCATAAACATTTTTCTCTTCCGGCGAACTGATTGAAAGGTTGTGCTTTGACAATTCCACACTGGCATTTTTTCGATGGCAATTAGTGCATAAGTGATTATTTTCGTCGTGCGCAATACGCAGGAAACTGTTACTGCCATCGCCTTCCAGGGTTCGGGGATCAGGTAATTTACCGGGCACCTTCCTGTGCGTCCATTTATGCGGATCATGGCAGGTCAGGCAGGTAACATTGCCACCTTTTCTGCTGCGCCTGCCATTTTCATCGAACAATGGCAGGGGAATAATAGCCGAGAGCTGTTTTAGTGAAAGATATTTACTCACCCATTTATTTATTGTTGCAGTAATTCCCACTCGAGAAACTGGAACAGCAACCGGATGTGTATAGATCCCCAGGGTCTTTTTGTGTCCGGGACCATCCCGACTATGACAACCCAGACAATATGATGAAACCCTGTCCAGATCCTGCTGAAAATGTCGCGCCCACAGACGCTGGCTGTTCGCATTATGGGGAATATGACAGGCACTGCAGGGACCCGATTCTGCAACTGTTTTGCCACGAATGTTTTTACTATCCGGCGCCATGATGCCAATATCATGCTTGCTGCCGCGAATGCCACTCTTGTCAGTATGACAGGAAGTACAAAGGCGTGACTCCTGATTATCACGTACCAGTAATTTTTCAACCTTTGAACCATGCACGCGGTGACAGGACTGGCAAATCACTTCTTTCTTCTTGCTGAATTTGGAACCACGCACTCGCAGCGCCTCCGGAATATGTGACAACTTCCTGTTAATTGGATGATTACCAGAAACAGGGCCCCTCTTCCGGTTCTCATGGCAGAGGAGGCACATGCTGGAATTAATATTTAAAACCCGAAGAAATATTGGTGCTTCTTTCTGGTTCCAGTCCACGCCATGGGCGGAATGGCAGGTACCGCAATAGATCTTCCCATCCTCATTCAGTGGGAATACTTCTTTTCCTTCCAGCAGGGGTACTTTAACATTTGAGCTGGGAATCACGCCGACAGGATGTATGTGTTTTCGGTTCTTCCACAAAAAACGGGAATCCATAACATAGCCGTCATGGCAGGAAAAACACATACGCTCGGTGCTGACAATATCCTGCTTACCGCTTTTTTCCACCGGTTTTGGATCATAGGGAATCAGTGGAGTCACATCACTGCGCTTGAATTCGTTTAGCCACATGATGTGGCAAGTTGAACATTCACGCTTTGCCGACGCCTGGCGACTGGCCTCAGCCGAAGAAACATATAACAGACATCCCGACAACAGCATCAAATATAATATTTGATACTGCAACCATGATGGCACTGTTCTTTTCATCATTTTTTCTGCAACTGAAATACAGAAACCCGATCTTTCAAAACTTCAGCGATATACAATCGCCCCTGTCTGTCAATAGTAATTCCTGCAGGCGTGACCAGTCTATGCGAGATATTTTCAGGCTGTAGAACATACTTCAGGCGCGTCTTGTCATCATAAACCTGAATCACTTCCATATAGCTGTCTGACACATAGAAATTATTATTGTTATCAATTGCCACCCCTTTGGGACGAACCAGTTGACCGGGAAGCACGCCCCACTTACCTATCTGAACAGAATATTTCCCCTTTTTATTAAACATCTGTACTCGCGAATTTAGCACATCAACAACAGCAACACGCGAATCCGGCAACACCAGGACTGAACCCGGAAATCTGAACTGGCCCTGATTCAGACCGTCTCCACCCCACTCACGTAACAGTTTCCCCAGCGGGCTAAAAACCATCAGGCGATGATTGCGATTACCACTTACATAGTATTCTCGGCCATTCTTCGAAACAGCAATATCGATCGGGCGCACAGCCTTACCCCGACTCACGACCCTGAATTGCCGCACAAAGCGTCCATCACGTTCAAAAATCTGAATCAGCCTGTTTTCTCTGTCTGCGACATAAATTTTTCCCCTGTCAACGGCAATGCCTACGGGACTGTTAAGCTTCCCCTGCCCATTCCCCTCCCCCGAAAAAGCATAGGCAAATTTTCCAGCATGAGAAAAAACAACAATACGATGATTGGCGCCATCCACTACATAAACGCCTTTTTCATCCACGGCCACATCCGTTGGCATGGACAAACGCGTTGCTCCTGCCCCGGAAAGATAATGCAGGAAGGAGATTTTTTCATAGGGAATGGGGGTTGGGGTGACTGCCGTAACCGGATCCGCCCGAGCTGCAGTATTCAGATAAAATACGATAAAGAAACTGACACAGAATAGAAGCCGGTTATGAATATACACATCAGTTCTCCAGTCCAGAACATCGTCTGCGCAATGTCAAACAGCCGAAATCACATTTCTATTTTTTATTACCAGATTCTTTTCGGAAAAGGTTAGGCAGATAGAACTGTTTATACTTTTTCACCACCCCAAGAATATTCAAATTGGTAACATCGAATATTCTCTGCTCCGAAAAACCAAGTTCACGAAAAGGCAGGAAGCTTTTGTCTTCTGGTGCATGACAGCGATCACAGAAACGGCCCTTGCGTCGAACCACTTTATGAATACGTTTTTTTATAGCTTCTTTATCACTATCTGATAATTTATCCTTAATCTTTAAAAACTCCTGGACTTCAGGTTTATCCTCAATCGCCTCCATCAGGGTTCTTTGGTTATTTATATCAGCATAGACCACTATCTTGGAAAAATAATCATCCGTAGTCACCAGGAAACCTGTATCAGGATCAATGCTGGTGCCAAAATACGGCCCCTCGACATCAATGCCGCTGAAATTCAACCAGGCAAAACTATATTTATTTTCTGGTATTTTTTCTTCATCTGTATGGCAGGTCATACAACCAATAAACTGGGTGTGCATATTAAGAAGTGTACGAATCATGCGTGTCTTTGAATGAGGGTAGTCCCCATGACAATAAAAGCACGCCTGCTTTTTCCCGTCATTAATGACATCGTTTTTTCGCAGATTGTGAAAATGACGCATTTCTTCAGAAAACCGATGTTCCTTGAGTTCCTGCAATAGTTCCGATTTTTCTTTTTCCTTGAAAAATCCGAGTCTTTCCCCAAAGGCAACCGAAACCTCAAATAACAGACTCAGAATAACCCCTGCCAAAATAAGCGCTGTCAGAAAACCCAAAGCAGGATGCTCGCGCCTCAATCCTGAAATACTGAAGGGATCATCATGGAACTCACCGGGTATTCTTGCCTTGTGATCAATCATTACCAGGATTGCAACACCTAGCAACATGAAAAGAATAACGGAAATGACAATAAAGACTGTCAGAATATCTACAGATTCATACATAACTCAAACCTGAATTAGTCAGTAAGTTATTCACTGAGATACAACCAGATCGTAAACAAACCAAATAAAGTCCAAAGAAAAATCATAAACAGGGCGCTATAAGCAATCAGCTTCTGGTGCCATTTCAATGCCTGCATCATGGTGATACACCTTCAGCGACAAGATTATCATCCTCATCCGTATTCGCATTCGCATCCAGTTCACGCGCTTCCAGCATATCGATTAGATAGTCTCTCTCTTCCGGCAGTTCCACCAGATTCCGGAGATATTCAAGAAAATGTTCTTCTATCTGGTGTTCACGAGTTATTTTCCCTGTTAGAAAGGTCCACTGCATAGGAAAACGTCCCGGTGCAAGATGCACGTTGTACCAGTGCCAGAAAGCAATCACCAGAAGCGCAAGCAAGGCTTCGTGTGGATGTGACAGGCGCATCATTTCCTGAAAATGTGAAGCAACATCAACCGGCAGGATAGCCGCCCAGAATTCAGGAAATATGAAAGAAGACCCTGAAACAACCATAACCATATTGCCAAAAGCTGCGGCAAAATAATGGATCTTCTGTTTATACATGAATTTATCCATTTCGGGGCGCGTCTTTCTGGCACCACTGAAATACAGCATATCATCTCTGAAATCACGTAAATCTTTCAGGCCTGGCAGGATAGTGCGACGAATATCAAAGCGACCCTTCAATATCTGCGACATCGGGCCTAATGTGATGGTGAAAATATGATAAAGCATACTCAGCACCATAATACTTGCGAGTGTGCGGTGAATAACGCGTGAAACATCCACACCGCCAATCATGCTATTCAGCGGCACCGCCCAAAAGTGATCAAAAAAAGCTATCGGCAAACCCGTAAATGCAAGCGTTAAAAAAGTCACAAACGTCAGCATATGCTGAATACGAATATGAATTGAATAACGCGGTAGATCGCCAATCGGATTTGAAACAACATTTTTATATAGCAGCACCCGGTCATCCGGCATGGCCGCGATGACGCCCTCAATATCATCACGTTCGAGGTTGTCAACCTTGTTTATCTCCATTGACCTTTCCAGCACACTTCGCGCTTCTGCCGATAATTTCATCGTCGATTACCTGCTAAAATCGTTTTCACTATATAAAAAATAAATGTTGCCTAGATTTTTCTGTCACGTCCGCGCCTGGAAGGCCGCCACCAGGATGAACCTTTCCTGATCTTCCAGATAACACCATCTCGCCTGCGGCCAATAGTTTCAAACACAGCCATGCCCACGAGCAAAAACAGCACCACATCACCGACCCAACCATAGACAACCTCCGCATAATGCCGGAAAGGATTATCATCCTTGTTGCTTGTGGGGTGTGGATCAAGCGCAGCATAATTTTTATCGGCATAGGTATGGCAGCGTTTACAGGTCTTCACCTTGCGCTCTGCACTCACAGGCGAAATCGGATCGCGCGATGGCCGTATATAATGAACAGACATGTAGTAATTTTCATAATCTGCATGACAATCAAGACAATTGGGCGCTTTTTTATTTCCATAATGGGTTATCTTGCCATGAAAACTTTCCTTATAGGATTCCACTGCATAGGGATATTTTCGTCCCAGTTCCCGCCCTTCTATTTTTGCTGCTCGCATGTGGCGTTCAACCAGCCGCCTGTCACCATGACAACTCGAACAAAGCGCAACGATTTCTTCTGAAGAACGCTTGACTTCACGAATACGCCGACTGGTATGCCTATACCAGTTAGCCACAAATTTACCGTCTTCATGACAAACCACACAGCGATCGACTATGCGTTTGGGTGGCTCGTCTTCCTTTGGATTATAGATGGGATTGGTATGACAGGTAACGCAGTATGGCTTGTCTCGGTCATTACCCTGTGCAACTTTCTTACGTCCGTGCGTACTCTTTATGTACTTGGCATAAATGGGTTTATGACTGAAATTCTTCCCGGTCGCAGGATTTTTTATCGAATGACATTCCGAGTCGCATTTAACCCCTTCCTTTACTTTCTTGTGCGGCAACTGTTTTATATAACTGTGACAATCCGTGCAGGGAACATTGCGATGAACGGTTTTACTGAAAATGTGAGGAATAATATAGTACTGACGGAGCGTACCATCTTCGGTAATGCGTCCCATCTTGGGATACTTATGACAAAGCAGGCAGCCTTCATCATCTTCGAAACCTTCAATTGCCCAGCTTGCCTGACTGTAACCAAAACCAATCAGGCCCAACAAGAAAACCAGCTTCAGCGTATTGCGCATTACTCCCTCTCCCCGAGAGATGGCATCAGGATAAACTAAAATTTCTGCTCCTGATGATTTGCAGTGTATGTATCAAAATTAGCATAAGGAAAAGCTAAATTACTTGCTTTAGATCATGTTGAAAGTAAATATGCACAGGAAAATCAGCTCCGTTATATCACATCACAAATCATGGCAATTTTCACACATCGGGCTTGAACGCAAACGTTTAGGCGCATCAGCACCCTTTGCCGCCCGCGTATTTTTAAGCACACCGCGTTCGTGTGGATTATGGCAGGTTGCACAATAAATTTGACCATTATCCTCCTCCAGCGGCAGGATAAGATTGTTCAGCTTTTCCATTTTTAACATATGGCGGCGAATTCCTGGCGAAGGCTTTACCAGGTGCATCGGCCCACCTTTATCCATGAAGGGCATATCGCCGCCAGGGTGTGGCGTCCAGCGATGACAGTTAAGACACAGCGCCGCATAGTCGGTCTTGACCCATAGCTCCGTATCAACAGCCGAGCCATCATTCAGCTCTGTGGGCGTGCGCATATGACAAATCAAACATTTATCAGGCTGCATTTTGCCGGACTCGGATACCTGATCATGCGCGTTCAGGCGTTGATAGGCCTTTTTATCATGGCACTGATAGCAAAGTTCTGTGCGCGCACGATAGGGTCCGCCACGAATAAATTTCGGATTTATTTTTTTATTGGTAAATTGTTTCTCGGTACACTGCATCAAAATATCATGACAGGAAGCACAGCTCAGTGATTTTCCCGCTTTCTTTTCCTGCAGCAGGGCTTTCCTGAAGGCCGCAGGCATGCGCTTGCTCATGCTCTCAGGAACAGATACAGCCAGCGGGTGAACATGAAGATGATCAGCCAGTGCCTGATGACAGTTATTACATGTACTATTGATATCTTTGCCACGTAAACGAATATTTTTCCTGCCGAATTTACCCTTATGGCAGGCCGCACAGGCATTAAGGTTCCAGTGAGGATTCGGGATATCCTCTTTTTCAATTTTGCCTTTTTTAACCCATGCTTTTATTTCGCCTGCCTGTGAAAACGGGATCGCTTTCTCTGCAGCCTGTACAACCAGACTCACCCAGCACTGAAAGAAAAGGAATAAAACAAGAAACCCCCAGCGCCGCTTCAAGGAGCAAAATACAAAATATGTTAGACCCGCTTGCAGCACAGGACACCCAATTGGTCAAATAAACAGGATCAACTAACTGCTCGACTTATCTTCTTTCGCTGTGTTTTTCTCTAACGGCCTGTTCTCAGGCTTCCTGGCTGGCTCAGCCCCCGTCATCAATTCGGTCGGTTTAAAAACTTCAACCTTACGGAAGAACTGATCCACGATATAAACCCTTCCGTCTTCATCCGTATCAACACCGGAAGGCAGCATGTATCTTGCCGGTTTATCGGAAGAACCTCGATTACCCAGATACATCAGCAACTTCCCATCTGGTGTGAACAGCTGGACATTACCAAATGCGGTATCCACTACATAGACATTACCCCAGCGATCAACTGTGATACCTTTTGGTCGGGAAAACTGACCGGTGCGTCGACCAACATCACCAAACTTGCGAATAAACTTTCCATCGGCATCAAATACCTGCACCCGAAAGTTGCCGCCGTCCACTACATACAGGAGGTTATTATAGGGGCTAAGTACAGCATCACGCGGTAAATTGAACTGTCCATCTCCAGTTCCCCGGGTGCCGATATCGAAAAGATGCTTGCCGTCAATCGCATCAAAGACGCGCACCCGATGGTTTTTGCTTTCCACGCCCCCCGTATCTACGACATAGACGCGTTTGCCCTGCGAATCGACTGCAATACCTGATGGCCGACTAAAATAGTCCTTGCCACCCAGTGCACGCAGATATTTGCCGTCACGGTCATAAATCGTCACCCGTTTGGCAGTGCCATCACAAACATAGAGGTTGCCGGCGGCATCCTGCGCCAGACCCAGCGGCATGAACAGACGCCCCGGTTCCTCCCGCCCTATCTCAAAATATTTTCCGGCTCCGGCCGGATCCATCACCATCACGGTGCGGCGGACGGTATCACCGACAAAGATACGCCCCTTGTCTACGCTGATATCAAAAGGCTTGGCAAAGCCCTCGCCATGACGGTGCTCACCGGTAGCGAAACGCCGGAATGCATTGGTCGAATCCTCCTCAACCACATCGATGCTGCTGCGAATGACCCGCTCATAAATAAAACGAGGTTTTTCGGGTGGTAGAGGAAAGACCGGGATTACCGTTTCTTCTTCTTCAACCCTGTCCGAGGTAACGGTACAGGCGTTCAGGAGCAGAATAAACCCGGCCAGCAGGATAATACAAATGCCCTGTCTGTTTTTACCCATAATTACTGTCAAACTCCATTAGTCAGAATTTTAAAATAAACATACGGTGCAAAACCCGTTTCTGTTGTCTGGATGACATTAGCATGTTTTTCTCCACACTACAGTTTTTGTCTCAGCAAATGATATTACAAACATTGCCAGCAATATTAATGCCATCAGCGTTAAGTTACTATGCCTGCGTTTGAACGAAGTTTGTCGATTTTATTCCGACTGACATAAATCAGGATAATCGGCATCATCTTTGCTTTTCTGGACCAGATTCGTCAAAGTACGCTAACATCATTTTTCAGTTACCGTAATTAGCACAATTAGCAGCAAGAGTCCGGCATGTCTATAAACGATAAAACTCCTTTACCTCCTTTCGCCCTGCTCCAGATCACCTTGTTCCGGGGCATAGTAATCCTTATCACCAGTTTTTTTCTCAGCACACAGAGTCAGGCTGAGGCGGCGGCGATCAAGGCAGATCTTATTTATCATAATTACTGTTCTGTCTGTCATGGTGACAGGGGCGATGGAAAATCTCATGCCGAAACCAGTATGTCACCACCACCAAAAGACTTTACTCTGCAGCAAACCGCACGCAGCCTGACCCGGGAACGCATGATCCACTCAGTCAGCAAAGGGCTGCCCGGCACCGCCATGGTTGGCTGGGAAAATCAGCTCAATCAAAAGGAAATCGAGGCCGTGGTCGACTATATCCGTGAGTTTTTCATGCCCCCGGTTGGTACAGGCGATGTCAGCCGCGGCAAAAGACTCTATGCTCACACCTGTTCCGTCTGTCATGGTGATGATGGCCGCAGCGCAAAATGGGGAAGCAACCTGCTACGCTCCCGCCCGCGCGATTTCACCACTGAGGCTTCCCGTCGTGAACTCAGTCGTGAGCGCATGCTCAATTCCGTCACTCACGGTGTTAAGGGTACGCCGATGGCGGCCTTTAGCGGCCAGCTCAGTGCGGATGAAATTACCGACGTTGTCGATTATATCCGCAGCGCCTTCATGCAACCACACGCACCTTCCGGCATTTCAGGCACCCATGCCTACGGCAAACCTGCGGCGAAAAAAGCTGCAACAAAGACCGCAGATTTCTCAGATATGGGAGTAGTTAATCGCCGTCTGCTGCCCAAATCCGAGAATACCCCGGCACAAAGCGCCGATATGAGCGCCGCCCTGCCTGATAATCTACAGGGCAACGCAGAAACCGGCCATGCCCTGTACCTGCAAAACTGTGTCCAGTGCCATGGCATCGAAGGAGACGGCGAAGGCCCTCGCGCCTATTTTATTTTTCCGCGCCCGCGTAATTTCAAGCGCGAAAATTCCCGCAAACGTTTCAACCGCCCGGCGCTTTACCAGTCTATCGCCAAAGGCAAGCTCGGCACCGAAATGCCTGCCTGGAATACAGTATTGACGTCCCAGCAAATTGCGGATATCAGCGAATATGTCTTCCAGGCATTTATTCGCCCTGATACCAGTAGCCAGACAACGACAAAATAATACCCACGTTTTCTGTGTTTCTTTATAACGCCAAAGGTACAACTTACCTGTCTATCGTACTGTTGATCCTTGTTTCAGGGATTTTTAACAGCCAGTCTACCCTGGCTGCCAACAGTCCCAAAAGCAGTGACAGTCGATCCCAGGCTCACGAGCTGGGACGCAAAATTTATAACTTTCGCTGTTACTATTGCCACGGCTATTCCGGTGACGCACGCACGCTCTCCAGTCATTTTCTCACACCGCCCCCAAGGGACTTCACCCGTCTGCAGGCAGACACGCCCAGCCGGGAAAACATGATAGCAAGCGTCCGCGACGGTCACCCTGACACGGCCATGGCAGGCTTTGAAAACATATTGAACATACGGGAGATCGCGCTGGTAGTTGACTTTGTGCGCAACGAATTTATCCTTCATAAAAATGAGAACACCCGCTATCACACAGCAGAAAATGGCTGGCCCAATCATGAACGTTACCGCGCCGCCTTTGCCTTTGCTACCGGAAAAATTGCCCTGGATGAAAGGCCGGAAACGCTGAGTGCCGAGCAAATAAAAGGCCGCCAGTTGTTTCTCGATACCTGCATCACCTGCCACGATCGTGCAAACGTCCATGACGAAGGACCGGCCTGGGAAGCCAGTGCGGTTTCTTTCCCGCGTAACAACACTTCATTTAGTTATCCACAGGTGGACGATATCAGCGAAGCCTCAGTCTACGCGCGCCACGAGATAGCGCCGGTGCTGACTTCACCTAATGAAATGGAAAAAAGGGGAGAACAGCTTTTTCAGGACAACTGCGCTTTCTGCCATGGTGCCGATGGCACAGGAAAAAACTGGATCGGCAGTTTTCTTGAACCCCGTCCACGCGATCTGACTGATCCGGAAATTATGAAAGGCATGACACTGCAGCGACTCCGACGCGCCATCGAAGATGGACTCATCGACACAAGCATGCCGGCCTGGAGAGATGTACTGAAAAAAAAGGAAATCGATGCGTTGATAGCCTACATCCATACAGCCTTTCATCCCCTGCCCGGCTATGAAAAGGAATAACATCGAAAACTCAGCACTCGGGGTCAAAATTTAGTCAGGTACAGAGACCAATTCAATCTCTATGGGTTAGATTCCCCGCTGCTTGCGGCGAAAACCGGCAGGAACGGCTCGCCCACGAGAGGTTCAAGCCACCACTTTCGCGAGCAAGCTCGCTCCTACGATTGAATATCACGTTCGCTTGCGGCGAGGTTGTTTATTAGTGCATGCCAATTTGACAGCTTCAGGCTTCCAGTGCACGCTCGCCGTAACGACGATCTTCCTGAATTTTCAGCTTGTTACTGCGGGCAAAATTCATAATAAAATCAAAAGCGCCGGGATTACTGTCAGCAAGGCCTCGCGCCACCACCAGACATTTTTCGCCGCTAATAATGCAGGGCTGTACGCTACGCGCATAATGCAGACGGTGATCCTCGTCGAAACTGGCCAGGGTGGAGGAAATGCGTTCGATCCAGTCACTGGGGCGCAGGCGACCGCCATCTTCTCGCGTGCTGTGAATAACCAGAACATCTTCTTCTTTACCGGACAAGGTATTTACCTCTATGCTGGGTAATTGAAATATCGGCGTGCAGTCTGTGTCGGCGCAGTCCCTGCAGACTTTAATGATGCCTGACACTATAAGCCCAAACTTTATTAAATGAAACAAGGTTGATAATGGACATTCTTGAAGCCATCAGTGGACGTCAATCCATCCGCGCCTATCTGGATACAGCGGTCGACAAAAAAACCATACACAATATTCTCAATGCTGCGCGCTGGACGCCCTCCGGCGTCAACACCCAGCCCTGGCAGGTAGTTGTGGTACAGGGTGAAACTAAACAGACGATTGGCGATCGCATTATCGCGGCACGTGAAAATGGCCAGAAAGAAAATCCGGATTATGCCTACTACCCCGAAAAATGGGTTGAACCCTGGCGCAGTCGGCGTCTGCAATGCGGCCTGGCCATGTACAGGGCGCTCGATATCAGCCGCGAAGAAACCGAGAAACGCAAACAGGCCTGGTATCGAAACTATCATTTTTTCGGCGCGCCAGTGGGACTACTGTTCTTTCTCGACAAAAAACTGACAACCGGTTCACTGCTGGATATAGGGCTGTTCCTGCAAAGCATCATGCTCGCCGCTCGCCACTACGGTCTGGCAACCTGTCCCCAGGCATCCCTGGCCGAATACCCGGATATTGTCAGAGACGCGCTGCAACTAAGCGCGGATCAACGTCTGCTCGGAGGAATGGCGCTGGGCTATGCCGACATGAGCCGGCCGATCAACCAGTACCGACTGCCCCGCTGTGAGGTTGAGGAATTCACCCGCTGGTATGACTGAGCCACACAGGCAGCCCACTATGCACCCCTACATTGGTCGTTTCGCCCCATCCCCCACCGGCCCCCTGCATTTCGGTTCCCTGGTCGCCGCACTCGGCAGTTATCTCCAGGCGCGCGCCCATCAGGGACGTTGGCTGCTAAGAATCGAAGACATCGACCCGCCCCGGGAAGCACCCGGTGCGACCAGCGCTATTCTGAAAACACTGGAGGCCTATGGTTTTGAATGGGATGGCGCGGTCACCTACCAGAGTCAGCGGCATGCTCTTTACGAAGAGGCGCTGTCCCAGCTGCGTGACAAAAATCGTCTCTATACCTGTAACTGCAGTCGCAAGATGATTGTCGCAGTCACCCCCGACCAACCACAGCGCTACCCGGGAACCTGCCGCAACAGGAACCTGCTTCGGACGCAAAGTATGGCCCTGCGGCTGCGCACTGAAGACGCTTCATTGAGCTTTAACGACCCTGTTCAGGGCGCTATAGCCCATAATATTTATCGGGAAGATGGCGATTTTATCCTTTTCCGGCGAGATGGCTTTTATGCCTATGTGCTTGCTGTCAGCGTTGACGACATGCAGCAGGGCATTACCGAAGTCGTGCGCGGCAATGATTTACTGGGCGCCACGGCTCGTCAAATCTATCTTATACAACAGCTTGACGGAACCGCACCCGGCTATGCTCACCTGCCTGTGGCCTGCAATGCCGCAGGTGAAAAACTGAGTAAACAAACCGGCGCTATTCCTCTTCCGCTCACTCAGCCGGTCAGACAACTGTGTCAGGCGCTAAGCTTTCTGGGACACGCGCCGCCGCCTGAACTCAATCAGGCCGGACTGGATGAATTCTGGAACTGGGCGATACGCAACTGGCAATTAAAGCGGGTGCCGGAAAAAGCAATATCTACAGCATCACTATCTGTCTAAATGGCTGATTAGGTGTTACTATTTCTATAGCCTGAATCTGTGGTTTCAGGCATCAGTTAACCCTTATGATAGACGAAATCATGGCGGAAACAGCATACAAAACAGCGCCCGATACAGACTCGGTCTTTATCGCAACATTCCGCGGCTCCTTTACCAGCATGCTGCGCTGGCCACAACTGGAGCAGCTGTGGCAATTGCTACGCAAACAGGATCACAAGCACTGGTACATCTACGCAGTGGGCGAGCCCCCGCCACAGACCTGTTCGGACACAGCGCAACTACATCGCTTTATTAATGAAATCGACAAACTGATCCGGCAGGAGCATGAAGAAGAATACTGCGGCATCGTCTATGCCGATAATCGCGAGGATCCCAGCTTTATCAAAATATATGATCCCAACAATCTCGGCGTGTCCTGCGGCTTCAGCGACAACCCGCCTCTGCCCGGCTGGATACTGTCACTTGAAATGCCTGAGGATCTGAGCAGGCTGCCACAGGCGGGCAACCGTCGCCGCTGGTGGCAGAAACTTTTTGCCTAACAATCAAAATAAAAAACAGCGCACAACCGCCGCCATTATAAATTTCATGACAGACAAGCAAGAGCAATCCACCATCAACGATACTGATCAATCAAAAGTTGATAACTATGAGCAATATCTGCTCAGTAGTAAGGCTGCCATCATCCAGAAGCTGCGGCAACTGAGTAAAAGTAAGAGTAACATCACCGCGCATTTTGGCGGCGGCAAATATTCTCTGCTAACCCAGGTCGTCGATGTGCTGCCGGACAAGGATCTGGTGGTGCTGGACTATGGCTCCAATGAGGCCACCAATAAAAAACTGCTGCAAAGCGACCGCATCGTATTCAAAACCCAGCACGAAGGCATTACCGCCCAGTTCAGTACGAGCTCTCTGAAAAAAGCCCGATTACATGGCAAACCGGCTTTTGCCTGCGCTATCCCTGACGCTCTGCTCTGGGTACAGCGGCGCGAATTTTACCGGGTTCGCATTCCCCTGCGCGACAAGGTCTTCTGCGAGCTGATACACAATGAAGAAATCCTGGTTCCCTACCCGGTGCTCGATATCAGCATCGCCGGGCTGGCCATCCGGGTTGACGAGCTCAAATACCCTGTCGAAACCGGCATGGCCTTCAATGGCGCTCGCCTGATCCTGCCGGGTGATGAATCCGGTCTGGTGAATATCGAAATCATGAACCAGCTGCCATTGAAACATGACGAACCCGAAGGCAGTCAGCGTTTCGGCTGCATATTCCATAATATCAGTACCGATATCTCGGCAAAAATACAGCGCTATATCTATGATATCGAACTGACCAACCGCCAGACCAGGGATTAATCCTGTGGCAGGTTTCACCAACTGCGGGGGATTAGTCAGAAGAGCAATCTGAACCGCCAGGACACAGAGCATGCCAAAAATTATGTTAATAAATGGCCCCGCCGCAAGCAGTGAGGAATTAAACCCTCAGAGATTAAAATTTGGCGTCCCTCGCGCCTTAGCGGTTCAATATTAATCACAGCAGGCTGTGGAGAATTAAACCCACCGCTTATCACTCAGGAGAAAACCATGGCGCAGGAAAAAATCTATCCCGTCCCCGAAAATATCGCCGCCCGGGCGCACATTACTGAAGACGACTATTTTCGCCTGTATCAGCAATCTATCGAGGATCCCGCCGGCTTCTGGGCGGAACGCGCCAGTGAGTTTCTTGACTGGACGAAACCCTGGGACAATGTGCTCGACTGGGATTACAAAAAAGGCCTCATTCGCTGGTTTGAAGGCGGCAAGCTCAACGTCAGTGTCAATTGCATCGATCGCCATCTCGCCAGTCGCGGCGATCAGACCGCCATCATCTGGGAAGGCGATGATCCTTCTGTCGATAAAAAAATAACCTATAACGAATTGCACCGGCAGGTCTGCAAACTGGCCAATGTGCTTAAAAGCCGCGACGTAAAAAAAGGCGACCGGGTCTGTATCTATATGCCCATGATCCCGGAAGCCGCCTACGCCATGCTTGCCTGCACCCGTATCGGTGCCATTCATTCGGTGGTCTTCGGCGGCTTCTCGCCGGAAGCCCTGAAAGATCGCATTCTCGACTCTGACTGTCGTGTGGTGATCACCGCCGACGAAGGCCTGCGCGGTAGCAAAGCCATACCGCTGAAAACCAACACCGACCAGGCCGTAGCCCACTGCCCTAACGTCCACACGGTGCTTACTGTCCGTCGTACCGGCGGCAACATCGACTGGAACGAACAACACGACGTCTGGTATCACGAACTGATGGATAAGGCGGAAGAGGATTGTCCGGCCGAGGAAATGGATGCCGAGGATCCTCTGTTTATTCTCTATACGTCCGGCTCTACCGGCAAACCCAAGGGGGTCCTGCACACCACCGGCGGCTACCTGCTCTACGCTGCAATGACGACTAAATATACCTTCGATCTGCACGATGGCGATGTTTTCTGGTGTTCCGCCGACGTTGGCTGGGTCACCGGCCACAGCTACACGGTCTATGGCCCGCTGGCCATCGGCGGCACTACGCTCATGTTCGAAGGCATTCCCACCTGGCCGGATGCGTCCCGTTTCTGGCAGGCGGTGGATAAGCATCAGGTCAACGTTTTCTATACCGCACCGACTGCGATTCGCGCGCTAATGCGCGAGGGTGACGAACCGGTGAAAAAAACCTCCCGCGCCAGCCTGCGCATTCTCGGCACCGTGGGTGAACCCATTAACCCGGAAGCATGGGAATGGTATTACCGCATAGTCGGTGACGGCCGCTGCCCTATCGTCGATACCTGGTGGCAAACCGAAACCGGCGGCCATCTTATCACGCCCCTGCCCGGCGCCACACCGCTGAAACCGGGTTCAGCCAGCCGCCCTTTCTTCGGCGTTGTCCCGGGAATCATGGACACAGACAGCAAACTGATCGAAGGTGAAGCCGAAGGCGCGCTGGTCATGTGCCATCCCTGGCCCGGCCAGATGCGCACGCTCTACGGTGATCATCAACGCTTTATCGACACCTATTTTTCCACCTACCTCGGCTACTATTTCACCGGCGATGGCGCACGACGTGACGCCGACGGCTACTACTGGATTACCGGCCGCATGGATGACGTGCTCAACGTCTCTGGACATCGCATGGGAACGGCTGAAGTAGAAAGTGCACTGGTGCTGCATAAGGCGGTAGCAGAAGCGGCCGTGGTCGGCTTCCCGCATGATATCAAGGGACAGGGCATTTATGCCTATGTCACCCTGGTAAAAGGCGTGGACCCTACAGAAGAGCTGCGCAGGGAACTGGTGCAGCAGGTGCGTAAAGAAATCGGCCCCATCGCCTCGCCGGATGTCATTCAGTGGGCGCCCGGCCTGCCCAAGACCCGCTCCGGCAAGATCATGCGCCGCATCCTGCGCAAAATTGCCGCCAACGAGCTGGATAATCTGGGTGATACCTCAACCCTGGCCGATCCGGCTGTGGTCGATGATCTGATCGAAAACCGGGCGAACAGGTAAGCCGAAAATTACTGCGTGGGCGAGCGAAGGAAGTGTGCCTGTGGTGCACAACAAACGTGCCCATCTACAGGGCTGGAAATGTAACTAAGCCCAAAGCCCTCCGCTTAGGGTTCCGGCTACCGCAAGTCACCCTGAGGGAAAGGCCCAAAGCCCTCCGCTTGAGGTGCGGTCTTTTGGGCGGGATAAACCGCCCCGTAACAAGCTACGGGGTATTCATACGCAGGTACTTAAGGAATTCATTCACCTGCAGGTTCGCCTTCAGGCGAACACCAGCGATTAAATAACGTAGAGTGTGGCGCATAATTGAGTATTTTGTACGGCTAAAGCCGTACCTGCAGTTGTTCAACGTAATTCCATCAACCGTCGCGCGAACAGATCCTGCCAGCCAGTGCCGACGGATTTTTCATACAGTTTTTTGATCACCGTGCGTTCATCCGGCTTACGCATCATCAGTATTTTAAACTTCTCCTTATGCCGGTCTCCCGGGTGCAGATCAAACAGAGCGAAAGAACCTATGTAAACCAGCTCCCCCGGATGCACCGTCACTATACGCTGATAGGCATCAATCTTTTTCTGCACGAGGTTATAACGCTTGCTCAGGGTCGCCATCGAAGAAAAAATGTATTTTCCCGGCTTCAGATTTTCGGCCATAAAATCCCCGTTTTCGTATATCAGCACCCGTGGCGGACGGTTGAAGGGGCGGATATATATCTTGCCATACTCCCGCAGGGTCACCTCTGTCACCCGCTCCGGCGCCTGAATATTGCCGAAGATCATTCCCATCTCCGGGGATTTGATCTCTTCCGGTGGTGCGATACCCACGCCGATGCTGCTGCATCCGCTTAACACAAGCAGCAGGGACAGGAAAAAAATAATGTTTCTTGGCATGACCCCTCATCAATATTGTCTGGTAGCACAGATTTTCTTATTGCAAATAACATTCACATAGCGTGCCAGTTTCTCTTTTCACGAGCATAAAAAAAGGGCCTGACGGCCCTTTTTCCATATTGCCTGTTCAGGCTTAATAGCTCAGTTTTAACCCACGCCCACCGCTTTCATGCTCAGGCGAATGCGGCCCTGCTTGTCAATTTCCAGCACTTTGACCTTGACCATTTCACCTTCAGTGAGTTTATCGCTGACGTTTTCGACACGCTCTTCACAGATTTGCGATACGTGCACCAGTCCGTCCTTGCCCGGCAGGATGGTGACAAACGCGCCGAAGTCCATGAGCTTGGCAACCTTGCCTTCATAAATCTGACCAACTTCAACATCGGCAGTCAGACGTTCGACTTTTTCACGTGCTTCGTTGGCCGCAGCCTGATCGCTGGAGGCAATCTTGATCACGCCGTCATCGCTGATATCGATGGTAGTCCCGGTTTCTTCGGTAATCGACCGAATAGTCGCACCACCCTTGCCGATTACATCACGGATCTTGTCCGGGTTGATCTTGAAGGTAACATAGCGCGGCGCAAATTCGGACAGTTCTTCGCGTGGCCTGTCGATAACGGCATTCATTTTTTCAAGAATGTGCAGGCGACCTTCTTTGGCCTGATCCAGCGCAATCTCCATGATTTCTCTGGTAATGCCTTCGATCTTGATATCCATCTGCAGGGCGGTAATACCGTTTTCAGTACCCGCAACCTTGAAGTCCATGTCGCCCAGATGATCTTCGTCACCAAGGATGTCAGTCAGTACCGCAAACTTGTCCTCTTCCTTAATCAGGCCCATCGCGATACCGGCAACCGGCGCTTTCAGCGGCACACCGGCATGCATCATGGACAGGCTGCTGCCACAGACCGAGGCCATGGAACTCGAACCGTTGGATTCAGTGATTTCAGATACGACGCGCAGGGAATAGGGATATTCTTCCATATCCGGCATCACACCCAGCACACCACGCTTGGCCAGACGACCATGGCCGATTTCACGGCGCTTCGGTGTACCCACGCGCCCGGTTTCGCCAACAGAATAAGGCGGGAAATTGTACTGCAGCATGAAGGGATCACGGTAAGAACCTTCCAGCGCATCAATAATCTGAGAATCACGCTCAGTACCCAGCGTAGTCACAACCAGCGCCTGGGTTTCGCCACGGGTAAACAGGGCGGAGCCATGCGTACGCGGCAATATGCCGACTTTTACCGTAATATCACGCACCGTGCGGGTATCGCGTCCGTCGATACGCGGTTCACCACTGAGAATCTTGCTGCGCACAACCTTCTTCTCAAGCTTTTCAATGGCATCAGAAACTTCTTCCTCAGAATAGCCTTCGCCTTCTTCACCAACCAGTTTGGCCTTGATTTCCTTGCGAATTTCACTCAGGCGTGTGTAACGCGGCATTTTTTCACTAATGGTATAGGCTTCGGTAAACTGCGCTTCACCCGCAGCTGCCACCGCCTCATTCACAGCAACATTTTCTTCTGCCGCCTGCCAGTCCCAGGCAACCGTACCGGCATCGGCGGCCAGTTCACGAATCGCATTAATCGCCACCTGGAAGGCCTCGTGACCAAACATAACAGCGCCCAGCATCACATCTTCAGACAGTATTTTGGCTTCGGATTCCACCATCAGCACGGCGGCATCGGTACCGGCCACAATCAGATCCAGCTCTGAATCTTCAATTTCGGTCTTACTCGGGTTCAGCAGGTACTGACCATCTTTGTAACCCACACGTGCGGCACCAATCGGGCCGTTAAAAGGCGCGCCAGATAATGTCAGTGCGGCAGACGCGCCGAGCATGGCCGGGATATCGGGCGTTACCGCCGGATCCAGTGACATCACGGTACAGATGATCTGAACTTCGTTGGTAAAACCTTCGGGAAACAGCGGGCGAATAGGACGGTCAATCAGGCGGGCGGTCAGGGTTTCGTTATCAGACGGTCGGCCTTCACGCTTGAGAAAACCGCCGGGAATCTTGCCAGCCGCATAGGTCTTTTCAGTGTAATCAACGGTCATGGGGAAAAAGTCCCGA
>JASBTR010000114.1 GCA_030148325.1 Gammaproteobacteria bacterium | reverse complement strand
TTGTCTTTCCAGGATTCACTGGTCGCAAGCGTGATATTGGCGATGGCGGCGCCATTAGCGGCATAACGAACTTCGGGATCCTTCCCCAGATTGCCAATCAATATAACTTTGTTTACTCCCCTTGCCATAACATTCTCCTGTCATTTCTATGTGCTATCGGGTTAATGACTACTTACTATTTTGCCGTCCCATTAAACATGCTGAATGAGTCAACTGCCAGATGCCGAATAAGCATACAGGGCTTCGGCATCCAGCGTTCCCTTATCAATCTTGAGGTAGGCTACGCCCTCCTCGGCGACAATCATGACCTCTTCCACGCCGGTAACCGATGCCAGTTGCTCAGCCAGCCGAGCGGCCTCTGATTCGCTGATTTCACCTACATTCAGCAGCTGGCTGCTGAGGTAACGTGGGCTTTTCATGGTGACAGCCAGTAGCAGCCAGATCAGGGTGACAATAGCATTAAATGCGAAGACTGTCTCGTTGCCCAGGTGATCACTGATCCAGCCGCCGATCAGGCCGCCGGCAAACACGCCCAGGAACTGGGAGGTGGTATAAGCGCCCATGGCAGTGCCCTTGTGGGCGGCGGGCGCCAGTTTGGCGACCAGAGAGGGCAGAATAGCTTCCAGCAGGTTAAAAGCGCTGAAAAACAGCCACAGCATGAGCACCATCCCGGTCAGGGTGCCATCCAGCTCGCTCAGCCCCAGTTGCGCCAGAACCAGTGCGGCTACCGCCCCCACCAGCACCCCCCTGACTTTCTGTTTTTTCTCGGCCAGCAGAATAAAGGGAATTATAGCCACCATCGCCAGGCCCATCACGGGCAGATATATCAGCCAGTGGCGACCGCCATCCAGTCCCAGCCCGTGTTGCAGAATGCCGGGGATCACGAGAAAGGTCGACATGAGATTGAGATGCAGGATGAAAATCCCGGCGTCCACACGCAGCAGCTGAGGGTCGCTCAGTGCCTGCCGAAACCAGCCGAGCTCAATTTCCGTATCCCGGTGAAAACGGCTCACAGCCGGACGAGGAACCGCGAAACGGACAATCACGATGCCGGCCAGCGCCAGCAGAGCGGTGCTCCAGAAAATACCCGGCACACCAAACCAGCCGTGCAGCATGGGCCCCACCACCATCGCCCCGGCAAAGGAAATACCAATGCTGATGCCAATCAGGGCCATGACCTTGACCCGATGCTCCTCACGGGTCAGATCGGCGGCCAGGGCCATTACCGCGCTGGCAATCGCCCCCGCACCCTGCAGGGCGCGCCCGGCAATCACACCGTTGATGTCATCGGCCAGCGCCGCCAGCACGCTGCCTGCGGCAAACACCAGCAGGCCGCCAATGATCACCGGCTTACGACCGATCCGATCCGAGAGCATGCCCAGCGGAATCTGGAACAGGGCCTGGGTCAGGCCATAGATGCCCATAGCGACACCGGCCAGGGTCACGGTATAGCCATCGAGTTTCTGGGCATAGAGAGTGAACACCGGCAGAATCATGAACAGACCCAGCATACGCGAGGAAAATATCCCCGCTAGCGCCAGCGCGGCGCGGCGCTCACGCGGAGTCATGTTTTCGGCCTGAATGCCGCGTGTCTTTTCTAACATTTTTCTGGAAATAACATACTGCCTGCAGGGGAAATTTTCCGTTTCAGAAAATTCCCACGGAAATAAAAATTACTTTGGCTGCCAGGTGCCAAGCAGCGTATATTAGCAGGTTCGCCGTTAACAAAGAATCAAAGATGGACTTCATACACATTCGCGGGGCGCGCACCCACAACCTGCAAAATATCGATCTGACCCTGCCACGGGACAAACTCATTGTCATCACCGGACTCTCGGGCTCGGGCAAGTCCTCGCTGGCATTTGACACCATTTACGCCGAAGGCCAGCGCCGTTACGTCGAGTCGCTCTCGGCCTATGCGCGGCAGTTCCTCTCGGTCATGGAAAAACCCGACGTGGATCACATCGAGGGGCTGTCACCGGCCATTTCCATCGAGCAGAAATCCACCTCCCACAACCCACGCTCCACCGTCGGTACTATTACCGAGATCTACGATTACCTGCGCCTGTTGTTCGCCCGCGCGGGTGAGCCGCGCTGTCCGGATCATAATCTGCCCCTGAATGCCCAGACGGTTAGTCAGATGGTCGATCATGTGCTGGCCCTGCCCGAAGGCAGCAAGTTGATGCTACTGGCGCCGGTGGTCGAAAATCGCAAAGGCGAACATGAACAGGTTCTCGAACGGCTGCGCGCCGAAGGCTATATCCGCGCCCGCATCGATGGTGAGGTCTACGAACTGGATCAGGCGCCAAAACTGGACCTGCGCCGCAAACATACGATTGAAGTGGTCGTGGATCGCTTCAAGGTGCGTGAAGATATTCAGACCCGGCTGGCCGATTCCTTTGAAACCACGCTCAACCTGACTGACGGGCTGGCGCGTATCGCCTTTATGGACGCTGCCGAGGGCAAAAAGGATATGGTGTTCTCCGCCCGCTACGCCTGCCCCAGCTGTGGCTATTCCATCAACGAACTGGAACCGCGTCTGTTCTCCTTCAACAATCCGGCTGGCGCCTGCCCAAGCTGTGATGGTCTGGGCAACAAGCAGTTCTTTGATCCTGCGCGGGTGGTCAGCCACCCTGAGCTTGGCCTCAGCAGCGGTGCGGTGCGCGGTTGGGATCGGCGTAATATCTATTACTTCCAGTTGCTGCTGTCACTATCAAAGCACTATGGCTTTGATATGGATACGCCGTTCGAGGCGCTGCCCAAGAATATTCAAACGCTGATTCTGTATGGCAGCGGCGAGGAAAAAATCGAATTCACCTATTTCAACGACCGCGGCGGCGAATACCGCAAAGTGCAACCTTTCGAGGGCATTATCAACAACATGCAGCGCCGTTACCGCGATACCGAATCCAACGTAGTGCGCGACGAACTGGCCAAATATCTCAGCCAGCAGCCCTGTCCGGACTGTCAGGGAACGCGGCTCAATCGCGCTGCACGTCATGCGTTCATTGCCGACTCTGCCCTGCCCGATATTTCCGCCCTGCCCATTGATGCCGCACTTGCCTTCTTTCAAAATCTGCGCCTGCCCGGCCATCGCGGCAAGATTGCCAAAAAGATCGTCAAGGAAATCGTCCAGCGTCTGGAGTTTCTGGTCAATGTCGGTCTCGACTACCTGACCCTGGAGCGCAGTGCGGATACCCTCTCCGGTGGCGAAGCCCAGCGCATCCGTCTCGCCAGCCAGATCGGCGCCGGCCTGGTCGGTGTCATGTATGTACTGGACGAACCCTCTATCGGCCTGCACCAGCGCGACAATACCCGTCTGCTCAGTACACTCAACTATCTGCGCGATCTGGGTAATACCGTGATCGTGGTTGAACATGATGAGGAAGCTATTTTAAGCGCTGACCATGTGGTCGATATCGGCCCGGGTGCAGGTGTCCACGGCGGTAAAATTATAGCGCAGGGAAGCCCGGCCGAAATCATGGCCACACCGGCCTCACTCACCGGCCAGTACCTGTCCGGCAAAAAAGCCATCGCCGTGCCATCACAACGCACAGCCTGCGATCCCGCGCGCATGCTGAATATTCACAAAGCCAGCGGCAATAATCTGAAACAGGTTGACGTACACATCCCGGTAGGATTGATGACAGCCATTACCGGCGTATCCGGCTCCGGCAAGTCCACCCTGATCAACGATACCCTTTACCGCCATGCAGCAAAACTTATTAACCAGGCCAGCACTGAACCGGCCCCCTGTGAAGATATCAGCGGACTGGGCCAGTTCGACAAGGTCGTGGACATCGATCAGAGTCCGATCGGCCGCACGCCGCGCTCCAACCCGGCCACCTATACCCAGTTGTTTACCCCCATCCGTGAACTGTTCGCCGGCAGCCCGGAAGCCCGCGCGCGTGGCTATTCACCGGGACGTTTCAGTTTCAATGTCAAAGGTGGGCGTTGCGAAGCCTGCCAGGGCGATGGGGTAATCAAGGTGGAAATGCATTTCCTGCCGGACATCTATGTGCCCTGCGATGAATGCAAATGCAAACGCTACAACCGGGAAACTCTGGAGATTAAATACAAGGGCAAAACCATCTACGAAGTGCTGGAGATGACGGTAGAAGATGCGCTGAAATTCTTTGATGCGATCCCGCCCATCCGGCGCAAACTGCAAACCCTGATGGATGTAGGCTTAAGTTATATTCGTCTGGGACAGAACGCCACCACCCTCTCCGGCGGTGAAGCGCAACGCATCAAACTCGCCCGTGAACTGTCCAAGCGCGATACCGGCAATACACTTTATATACTGGATGAACCCACCACCGGCCTGCACTTCCACGACATCGAGCAGCTGCTGGGAGTACTGCACCGGCTGCGCGACCACGGCAATACCATTATTATCATCGAGCACAACCTGGATGTCATCAAAACCGTAGACTGGGTTATCGACCTGGGACCGGAGGGAGGCAACAAGGGGGGTGAAATAGTTTGTAGTGGAACACCGGAAGAGGTGGCCGCGCATCCGGATTCACATACCGGGCATTACCTGAAAGCGGTACTGGAAAAACAGCGGGTGAGTTGATAGCTGTATGTTTTAACGCAGAGGACGCGGAGGCGCAGAGACGCGGAGGTGATTGTTTTTAACCATCGCTATTCTGCGCATCTTCCAGAGTGAAGAATGAATCGTGCTAAACTACGTATATAAAATCTGTAAGTTATATCGCATGTTGCTATAACTTTATAAACAACTCCGCGTTTCTGCGCCTCCGCGTCCTCTGCGTTATTTACAATATGCTCAAACTTCCGGCTGATACATATAAACCGGATCGCCGATTTTGAGATTATAGGCCAGCGCCGCCGTGCCCTGGTTGACGGCGATTTCGACCAGGCCGTTGGCGTTGACGTACCAGAAGCCTTCACCTTCTGCGACGGCGGAAAAGGTTTCCGCAAAACCGACATCCCGATCAGCCAGACGAATGCGCATCCCCGTAGACACGTTAGCGCCTTTTAAGCCGGTCATCACATTGCCGAAATTATCAACATAGATCGCTTCAGCCAGTTCCGCCGGCCAGTTGGCGAAGCCGATATCCTCTGCCGACAGGTGAGTAAGTTCCGGCATCTTTCCAATATCCAGCATCGCGGCAACCGGGGCAAACAGATCGCGGCCGTGAAAGGTTTTTGTCAGTTTTTCGGGTTGCCAGTCAATGCGCCAGAACTCCACCTGCCCTGCCTGTTTTGCGATACCGTTGAACAGGCCATTATCCGGGCCAACATACCACCGGCCATCTGCCTTCATAACCAGTGGGCGCCGGGCGCTATTACCGACACCGGGATCAACAACCGCCAGTACGACGGCATCAAACGGAATAAAATCAATCAGGGAAGCCAGCAGGTAAGCCGAGGCGCGGGGATTGAACTGTGGCGCATCATGCTGCAGATCGGTCACAGAGACCGATGCTGAAATTTTATGAATAGCCGCCTTAAGTTGCCCGACATAGGCCCCTTGCCAGCCATAGTCGGTAAAAAGCAGGATCATTACGGCACGCTCTATTCAACCGTATTCATGGACGGCCGAAACGGTAGCTGTAACTGATCGAATACATATCCACATCACTGCCACCAAGATTTTTGTAGCGTTCCCATTCGCCCCGGATGGCATTGCGATAGTCAAAATTGTATTTCAGACCAAGTCCGTAAGTAAGATTATTGTCATAGCTCGTCGTTGACGTCCCCTTTAGCCGGTAATAGTACATACCCGCCCTGGCTACGATGCTGATAGATTCAGAAACAGGCGCAAACGCCACAAGGCTCAACGCCACAGCTTCTTCAGTTATCTGGTTATTGGCAAAACTGCCCAGATAGGCGTAGGAGGCTTCAATACCGCTATAGGTGTTGTAGCTGAGACCCGCAAACAGCTTGCCTGAGGTCACGGTCTCGTTATAGAACTTGTCCAGTATTTCATCCTTGCTGGTACCGACGCCTGCACCGACATAGGTATTGAGGTTTCGTACCGTCTCAGCTGCATTGGTTGCTAACGTAAATAACATCAGCAGCAAAACCCATTCAAATTTTTTCATCTCCCTTTCTCCTTGTGCAAACCTCATCATAACGCGACAGTCGGCCATCCCCGGATAACCCCAATATTCACAAGTCTAGTGCGTTCAAGCCATCGAGACAATAGACATTCAGAACGGCTCTCTCCCGCGCTGAGACAAACCCGCTCCAGCTTGACCGAATATAAAAATCAGGCATAAAAAAACCGAGCATAAGCCCGGTTTTTTCAAATTTCTGAACCTGGTCTCAGGCAGGAGCCGCTTCGCTTACACCTTCGTCCACTTCCTCAGCCACGACTGGCCTGTCAACCAGCTCAACATAGGCCATCGGCGCATTGTCACCGGGACGGAAACCACATTTAAGCACCCGCAGGTAACCACCAGGACGTTCCTTGTATCGCGGACCAAGCTCTTCAAACAGCTTGGTCACAATCGCACGGTCACGCAGACGATCAAAAGCCAGGCGACGATTGGCAACGCTGTCAGTTTTAGCCAGCGTGATCAATGGTTCGGCCTTACCGCGCAATTCTTTGGCCTTGGCCAGTGTCGTGCGAATAAGTTCATGTTCAAACAGGGACGCCGACATATTGCGAAACATCGCTTTGCGGTGGCTGCTGTTACGATTAAATTTACGACCACTTTTACGGTGACGCATGGCTCTCTACCCTATAAATTCTATAATAAACCACCCCACTGCAAGCAGACGGGATATTAGTTGAAGGAACAATCTGAACCGCCAAGACGCGGAGTACGCCAGGGATTATTTGACTAAAACTCAGCGTCCCTGGCATTTTGGCGGTTCAATATTAATCACAGTAGCTTTGGGGAATTAAACCCTCAGCTATTAATTAAACTTCAAAACAGCGCGGAAACTTCCGCGCTCAAATTCAATCAGCTGTCCTGCTTTTCCTGCAAACTTGCAGGCGGCCAGTTTTCAAGGCGCATGCCCAGTGACAGGCCACGGGTTGCAAGTACGTCCTTGATTTCGGTCAGCGATTTCTTGCCAAGATTCGGTGTCTTCAGCAATTCCACTTCTGTTCGCTGAATAAGATCGCCAATATGGAAAATCTGCTCAGCCTTGAGGCAATTAGCCGACCGCACTGTTAGTTCCAGGTCATCGACCGGGCGCAACAATACAGGATCGATATCCGGTTCCTGCTCTTCAGGTTCGGCTTCTTCACGACCACGCAGATCGACAAAGGAAATAAGCTGATCCTGCAAAATAGTCGCGGCATCTCGAATAGCCTGCTCCGGTTCGATAGTGCCATTAGTTTCCAGTTCGATGATCAGCTTGTCCAGATCCGTACGCTGCTCAACGCGTGCGCTATCAACATTATAGGCAACCCGGTGAATCGGACTAAAACTCGCATCCAGCTGCAGGCGACCAATAGGACGATCTTCTGATTCATCTGTCAGTCGCGCGCTGGCAGGAACGTAACCCCGGCCCTTGACGACCTTCAGTGTCATATTCAGTTCACCGGCATCGGTTAGATTGGCAATCACATGATCCGGATTGATAACCTCAACATTATGATCAAGTGTGATATCACCCGCGGTAACAACACCCGCCCCCTTCTTGTTCAAGGTCAGCTTTGCTTCTGCTTCACCTTCCATGCGCATGGCGACACCTTTCAGGTTCAGCAATATATCGATCACATCTTCCTGCACGCCTTCAATAGTCGTGTATTCATGCAGAACTCCTTCGATTTCTGCTTCGACAATCGCTGAGCCATCCAGAGACGATAACATAATGCGACGCAGGGCGTTTCCCAGCGTATGACCAAAGCCACGTTCCAGTGGCTCCAGTGTTATCCTGGCATGGGTTGAATCCGCTTGTTGAACATCAACAATCCGAGGTGTTAAAAATTCCGCTACAAACCCCTGCATGAATTAGCCTCTTAAAATTAAATCGACTTAAATTGAGTAT
>JASBTR010000100.1 GCA_030148325.1 Gammaproteobacteria bacterium | reverse complement strand
GAGTGAATCGGGAAGCAGGTCGGGGAAATAAAAGATTTTGGGCAGCGGAACCTCGGTCTGAATGACCAGGTCACCGAACTCGTCAGCTCGTTCAGGATCATTGGTAAAAGAGTTGAGATTGTTCAGCAGCATGAGCCAGCGCTGGCTCGGCAAACTCTCCAGAACGTCATGGTCCGCAAGGCGGCGCAGCCCACGATAGAGTGTCAGGCACCGGGTTTCCGGGTGCTGACGATAGAGTTCGTACTGGCAATAGGTATACAGAAGATCAAGTTGCGCCTCCAGTGCATTGGTGTTGTAAAGCCCACGTGACCGGGCGGCCAGGTAACGCTGGTAATTCTCCTTATCAAAATCGCCCAGTGGACCAAGATGGTTGCGCGGCAGCAGACCGAAACGGGATTCCACCCAACTCTTCAGAACCGCTGCCTCCTGGCCATCCGCATCGAACATCCAGCCGCGCAGCAGCCGCAGGTAGTCCGCCCTGTCCCGGCGTATGCGCTGTTTCCCCGGGCCGAGTCCTGCCTCTTCCGGTTGATCGAGGCAAAAGCAAGCGCGCATGAAATCCTTGAAGATGAGGGCTCGTTTTCGTGCGTCTTTCACAGCATCAAGTTTTGCGAAGAAGTCTCCGTGCAGGGCCTGCACGCCGTCGAGAAAGAGTCGGGTCGGATATCGTTGATAGGTAAGGCTGCCGAGGATGATCGGAGGCAGATTACAACGGTTTATCGACAGTCTTGCGCTGGCCGGGAGAGTGACCCCGAGGCGCCGGCTTTGTGTGTTTTCAACCATACATACAACCCGTGATTGTCAGACATACTACGTTGTTTTTGCACCGTAGAATAATGTAAAAACTAATAGAAACAAACAGATATAATCACAATTTTTGTTTGGCACAGCCCTTGCAGAAGACAGACTGTCCGAGTGAAATTTCTCGGTTTGTTTAATCCATATTCACTCAACAACTGTTGCAAGGAGATAAAAATGTCACTGCGTCAATGTGCGATTTACGGAAAGGGCGGTATCGGTAAGTCGACCACCACCCAGAACCTGGTTGCTGGCCTCGCCGAACTGGGCAAGAAAGTTATGATCGTCGGCTGCGATCCGAAAGCCGACTCCACCCGTCTGATTCTGCATTCCAAGGCGCAGAATACCATTATGGAGATGGCCGCTGAAGCGGGTACCGTCGAAGACCTGGAACTGGAAGATGTGCTCAAGACCGGTTATGGCGATATCAAATGCGTCGAGTCCGGTGGTCCTGAGCCGGGAGTTGGTTGTGCAGGTCGAGGTGTTATCACCGCCATCAACTTCCTTGAAGAGGAAGGCGCCTATGAAGAGGATCTGGACTTCGTATTCTACGACGTGCTGGGTGACGTGGTTTGCGGTGGCTTCGCCATGCCGATCCGCGAAAACAAGGCACAGGAGATCTACATTGTCTGCTCCGGCGAGATGATGGCTATGTACGCGGCCAATAATATTTCAAAGGGTATTGTGAAATATGCTAACTCAGGCGGCGTGCGTCTTGCTGGATTAATCTGCAACAGTCGCAACACCGCCCGTGAAGATGAGCTGATTATGGAATTGGCGCGCCAGCTGGGTACCCAGATGATCCACTTCGTTCCGCGTGACAACGTAGTACAGCGTGCCGAGATCCGTCGCATGACGGTTATCGAGTATGACCCCAAGGCCAAACAGGCCGATGAGTATCGCACCCTGGCGCAGAAAATCATCGACAATGAGATGATGGTCATTCCCACGCCGATCACCATGGACGCACTGGAAGATCTGCTAATGGACTTCGGACTGATGGAAGAGGAAGACGAGAGCATCGTTGGCCAGACGGCAGCTACTGAAGGTTCTGCGTAAGCACAGCCCTTTTGACTGCCGGCCAAACGGCCGGCAGTCAATAACCCAATTTTTCATAACCCGCGCATCCACAGATTAGTGGTGGTGGGAAGAGGAGAAAAAGTTATGTCTAACATGACACGTGAAGAGACCGAAGCCCTCATTCAGGAGGTGCTCGAAGTTTACCCGGAAAATGCCAAAAAGGATCGCGCCAAGCACCTCACGGTCAACGACCAGGAGGTCGAGCAATCCAAGAAGTGCATTACTTCCAATCGTAAATCCCTGCCAGGGGTGATGACCATTCGTGGTTGCGCCTATGCCGGTTCCAAGGGTGTGGTGTGGGGTCCGATCAAGGACATGATCCACATCTCACACGGACCGGTAGGCTGTGGCCAGTATTCGCGCGCCGGTCGTCGTAACTACTATGTTGGCGCCACGGGCGTGAACACCTTCGGTACGATGAATTTCACCTCGGACTTCCAGGAGAAGGACATCGTCTTCGGCGGTGACAAGAAGCTGGCCAAAATCATGACCGAGATTGAGCAATTGTTCCCACTCAACAAGGGTATCACCATTCAGTCCGAGTGCCCCATCGGCCTGATCGGCGACGACATCGAAGCCGTCGCCAAGAAGACTACAGCTGATATCGAAAAGCCAGTGGTACCGGTGCGGTGTGAAGGTTTCCGCGGCGTGTCCCAGTCTTTGGGTCACCACATCGCCAACGATGCGGTGCGCGACTGGGTGCTGGGCAACCGTGATGGCGACGACAGTTTCGAGTCCACCCCCTACGATGTCACGATTATCGGTGACTATAACATTGGCGGTGACGCCTGGGCCTCCCGTACCCTGCTGGAAGAGATGGGACTGCGCGTGATCGCCCAGTGGTCTGGCGATGGCACCCTGGCGGAGATGGAGAACACGCCAAAGGCGAAACTGAACCTGTTGCACTGCTATCGTTCCATGAACTACATCTCGCGTCACATGGAAGAGAAGTATGGGATTCCGTGGATGGAATACAACTTCTTCGGTCCCACCAAGATCGCCGAGTCCCTGCGCAAGATTGCGGCTTTCTTCGATGACACCATCAAGGAAAATGCCGAGAAGGTTATCGAAAAATACAAGGCTGAGTACGATGCGGTGATTGAAAAGTACCGCCCGCGTCTGGAAGGCAAACGGGTCATGCTGTACGTCGGGGGGCTGCGCCCGCGTCATGTGATTGGCGCCTACGAAGATCTGGGCATGGAGGTAGTCGGCACCGGTTATGAGTTCGCCCACAACGACGACTACGACCGCACCATCAAGGAGATGGGTAACGCCACGCTGATCTACGACGACGTCACCGGTTACGAATTCGAAGAGTTCGTGAAGAAAGTCAAGCCTGATCTGATCGGCTCCGGTATCAAGGAAAAGTACATCTTCCAGAAGATGGGCATCCCCTTCCGCCAGATGCACTCCTGGGATTATTCCGGTCCCTATCACGGTTATGACGGCTTCGCCATCTTCGCCCGTGACATGGATATGACCCTGAACAATCCCTGCTGGAGCAAGGTCGAGGCGCCCTGGCTGAAGCGCGAGGAAACGCCGGAAGCCGTTGCCGCCGGCGCCTGACGGGAACAAGTACATGCACTCGCCTTCGGGTGGGTGCGATAGAAGCTTTAATTTCAAATTCAACCAGCCGTCTGTCCACAGATTGGTGGCGCGGTAGGAGAAAGACAATGAGTCAAGAAGTCGAAAATATCATGCCGAGTTATCCCTTGTTCCGTAAAGACGAATACAAGGAAACCATTGGCAACAAGCAAGTCAATTTTGAGGAAAAGGTGCCCCAGGAGAAGATCGAGGAGATCTTCCAGTGGACCACCACCAGGGAATACCAGGAAGTGAACTTTTCGCGTGAGGCGTTGACGGTCAATCCGGCCAAGGCCTGCCAGCCCCTGGGCGCGGTGCTCTGCGCTCTGGGTTTTGAAAAAACCCTGCCCTATGTGCATGGCTCGCAGGGTTGCGTGGCCTACTTCCGCACCTACTTCAACCGTCATTTCAAGGAGCCGGTGGCCTGCGTGTCCGACTCCATGACCGAGGACGCGGCCGTATTCGGTGGACAGAAAAACATGTTCGCCGGACTGGAAAACGCCAGGGCGCTGTACAAGCCGGAAATGATTGCGGTTTCCACCACCTGCATGGCCGAGGTCATCGGTGATGACCTGAACGCCTTTATCGGTAACGCCAAGAAAGAAGGGTATATCGAAGAGGAATTCCCAACGCCGTTTGCGCATACGCCAAGCTTCGTCGGTTCGCATACGACCGGCTGGGACAACATGTTCGAAGGCATTCAGCGCTACTTCACGCTAAACCATATGGAAGATAAAGAAGTGGGCAGCAATGGCAAGATCAATATTGTACCTGGCTTCGAAACCTATCTCGGCAATTACCGTGTCATGAAACACATGATGGAAGAGATGGGTGTCGAGTATTCTCTGCTCTCAGATCCGACTGAAGTGCTCGATACGCCGGCCGATGGTGAGTACCGTATGTACGATGGTGGCACCACGATTGACGAGATCAAGGATGCGCCGAATGCGATCGATACTCTATATTTACAGCCGTGGCAGTCGGTCAAAAGCCGCAAATTTACAAGGAACACCTGGAAGCAGCCGGCCACCGATGTGAGCATTCCCATGGGTCTGGAAGCGACCGACGAATTCCTGATGAAGGTTTCCGAACTGACCGGCAAGCCAATCCCCGAGTCCCTGGCCCGCGAACGCGGCATCCTGGTGGATATGATGACCGACAGCCATGCCTGGCTGCATGGCAAGAAGTTTGGCCTGTATGGTGATGCAGATTTTGTTATGGGTATGACAAAATTCCTGCTCGAACTGGGCGCCGAGCCGATTCATGTCCTGTGCAATCATGCCAACAAGCGCTGGAAGAAAGCGATGGAGAAGGTACTCTCCGAATCACCCTACGGACAGAACAGTACCGTGTATATCGGCAAGGATCTGTGGCATTTCCGCTCACTGATGTTCACCGACAAGCCGGACTTCATGATCGGTAACAGCTACGGCAAGTTCATACAGCGTGACACCCTGCACAAGGGTAAGGAGCACGAAGTGCCATTGATCCGGATCGGTTTCCCGATCTTCGATCGTCACCACATGCATCGTGATACCACTCTGGGTTACGAGGGTGCGATGTATATGCTCAAGACGCTGGTTAACGCTGTGCTGGAACGCCTCGATGAGGAAACCCGTGGCATGGGAACGACCGACTATAACTATGACCTGATTCGCTAGAAACCTGGTCAGGGATGGCGCCATTCGTGGCGCTGTCCCGGTTTGGAGGAAGACATATGCCAAATGTAATGATCCGCGTGAAAGACGACGGCGCACTCCTGTTCTATATCGCCAAGAAAGACCAGGAGGACGAGATAGCCTCGGTGGAAAAAGATACCGAGACAGAGTGGGGAGGGGCGGTTGAGTTGACCGATGGCTCGAAGTATTACATCGAGCCGATCAGTCCTCGTCCCAGCTTTCCCACCACGCTGCGTTTTAAACGTGCTGACTAGAATTATTCAGGAGAACAATTATGGCCTTACAAATCGTTCGTGATATCTGTACCGCCTGTGGCGACTGTGAACCGGTCTGCCCGACCGAATCCATCAAGCCGTTCAAGGGTGTTTACGCCATCGATGCTGAAACCTGCACCGAGTGTGAAGGTGATTTCGATGATCCGCAGTGCCTCGATGTGTGCATGGAAGACGATTGCATCATAGCAGTCTGATGGCGGGAAGTCGGAAGTGCAGGATCAAAAGGAGCACAGTGGGCTCCTGACTTCGAACTTCCGGCTTCCAGTTCAATGAACATAACTAAAGGTGAAACCGATGAGTTTGTCCAAAGATATCGCTTTGCGTGTCGGCCTGGCTGCGCGCGAGCTGCCGGATACCGATGCGGTGCGCTTGCTTGCTGTGCTGGCTGATGCGATCGGACTGCCGCCAACCGCCAGGTCATTATCGACATTAACGGTAAAGACACTGAAGGCGGCTAGTAATGGTGAGTTTGCTGATATGGACAATGCGGCGATCAAGTCCGCGCTGGCCTGTCTGAAAGGTGAAATTGATATCAGCGCCGATCCGCTTCCCGAGATTGAAGCCTATGTGGAAGGCGATATGCCTGGCAGTATTCGAGTCGCCTGCGCCTCAAACAAAGGTGAGAAGCTCGATGGCCATTTTGGCTCATGCCAGCGTTTTTTGATCTATCAGCTTACGCAGGATGAAATGCGACTGGTGGATATTCGTGCTGTGGATGAGGCGCAGGCCGAAGGCGACAAGAACGCCTACCGCGCCTCGCTGATCGATGATTGTCAGTTACTGTTTATCGCCTCTATTGGTGGTCCCGCCGCAGCCAAGGTGGTACGCGCCGGGGTGCACCCCATCAAGAAACCCGATGCGGGCGACGCCCGGGATGAACTGGCTGCGCTGCAATCGCGTATCGGGCCCAAGGCGCCACCCTGGCTGGCCAAGGTATTGGGACAGTCGCCCGAAGAACGCATTCGTTTTGAACAGGAGGCGAATGCGTGATCAGTGAGGAGCAGTTAAACAGTGTGACCGCCTGGCTATCGGGCAACGGTGGCAGTCCGGAGCGGGAGCAGGCATTGCGAAGCCGCTTTCCTGATCTGCATTTCACCTTCTGCTCTGACGACGATGTCATGTCCGAGCACCCGGCCAGCGAGCTGCCCGGATTTAATTTATACCTGGTGGACAGCAGCGATCATTGCCTGTGTTTGACCGCCGACAAAAATGCAGCGAGCGGCTTGGTGATTGCAGAGGTGGAAGACGAATGAGCAGAAGATATCCGGCATGATCATCAGTGGTAAGGAATCAGCAATAATGGATGCGGAATCGGTATCGACCCCAAAGGGTGATTGCACTACCTGTCCCCATCGGGAAGATCGTCTCTCGCAGGGCAGGTGCGAGCCCGGGGACAGTTGCGTTCGGGTCATGAGTGGCCGGCAGATTGCGCGTTTCTTCAATCAGAACCCGGACCTGGCGGAGCAGTATGCCGGCGATGAATTCTGGGAGCGGCGTGCGATTGCCGCACGCTATCTTTCCCGGAAACGCCTGTTGGAAATGCTGGACGATCCGGACGAGGTGGTGCGCCGGGTGCTGGCCTACCGCCTGCCGGTGGACGCCCTCGATGCATTGGTCAAGGACCCCGATCGGGAAGTGCGTATCACGGTGGCTGACAGGCTTCCGGCCAACAAGCTGGAGGTATTGGTCAGCGACGAAGATTATCTGGTGCGCCAGTATGTTGCAAAACGTCTACCCGCCGGGCGGCTGTTTCGCATGATTCCGGATCCTGAACGCGAGGTTCGCAAGGTTGTCGCGCAACGTCTGCCACCCGAGAGTCTGGGGCTGATGGTCTATGATGCCGATCCCGACGTCCGGCTGGTGGTGGCTCGGCGTATCGATCCTTCAGAGTTGAAACCCTTGTTGCAGGATAACGACTGGCGGGTTCGTTTCGCGGCCTGCGAGCGAGCCAGTATCGAAGACCTGGAACCCCTGTTGGCAGATGAAGACGAGGATGTCAGAATGCTGGTGACTGGGCGGTTAGAGGCAAACAAATGATAGAAATGAGTCAATAAGTAAAGAGACTATTTACGGAGCCCAAAATGCATTCTTTTGCGAAGTTTATTCAGATACCGGGAAAGGGCCGTAATGGCATGCGTTCCCTGACCCGGCAGGAAGCCTATGAGGCCATGGCGATGATAGCGGATGGCGATGTGGAGCCGGAACAGTTAGGCGCCTTTCTTATGCTGATGCGGGTCAAGGAAGAGACAGCGGAAGAAGTCGCGGGTTTCACCCAGGCATTGCGGGAACGGATAGCAATCCCCCGGTCCGATACCCGGCCCGCCATCGACTGGGCCGCCTATGCGGGCAAGAAGCGCCATCTGCCATGGTTTCTGTTAGCGGCGCTGCTGTTGGGGCGGAACGGCTATCCCGTATTAATGCATGGTTTGAGCAGGGATGATGAGCGAATCTATGTGCCAGAAGCGCTTGAATATCTGGGCCTGGTGACGGCCGATTCACTTCAGGACGCCCAACGCCAGTGCAATGAAATCGGCTTTGCCTATTTGCCCATTGAGGCATTGTCACCGAGAACCGCGGAGCTGATCGCCATGCGTGATCTGTTTGGTCTGAGGCCGCCGCTGAATACGGTCGCCCGCATGCTGAACCCGCTTGCCGCGCCGCTTTCACTGATGGGGGTGTTTCATCCCAATTTTTCCGGCATTCATCAGCAGGCTCTGGCTATGCTCGAACAACCCCGGGCGCTGGTGGTGAAAGGCGAAGGGGGGGAGTTCGAACGGATTCCCGACCGCAAGGCAGAACTTTTCGGCGTCCATGACGGGCTTGAATCACATGCACAGTGGCCAACGCTGCTGGCGCCAGGCAAGCAAGTCAAACCCGAACTGCTGGAACTGTCCCACTTGCGGGCCGTCTGGGAAGGACGTGAAACGGATGACTATGGTGAACGGGCGGTGACCGGAACCCTGGCCATGGTGATTTTTGCTCTGGGTCTGGAGAAAGAACCTGAGACTGCCCATGCCCTGGCGCAAAACTGGTGGGCTGAACGCGGCGAAAATATTCCCGAGCAGAGGCATGGTTGATGATTGATCCCAAAGCCGAAGCACTGGCGGCGGCGTGCGAGAAAGTGTCACCGACATCGGGGATGCCCGGTCTGCAGGAGGCGCTGGGAGAACTGTTCGATGAAGCCGCTATCGAATGGGTGTTGACGCGGGGGGGGTGGCATCGCCTCGGCGGCGTCGTGGACAGTCATTTAAACAGAATCAGTAGCAATATTTCCGATTGGGCCGAGAAGCAGGCCGAGGATGATCCCGATGGCCTGCTGGCAAGCTATATAGACAGTGATTACCGGGTAACCCGTATTGCCGGCAAGACACATTATTTTACTCTGCCGGTGGGCGAGAAAGCCGAGGACTTCACCCAGATCGAAATCGAGGAACTTCAGGAGGTGATCGATCGGCCATTGATTATGGAGGACTGGTACCCGGAGACCCTCGCGGATTTTATAGACCCTGTGAATTATACCAGGCTGAATCCAGAACCGGTGGGCCCCGCCTGCTACAAGTTTCGGCGTATCACGCCGATTGCCGAATTGCCAAGACGGATGAATCCGGGTCGCGCAACGGAGAATCTCCGGCGTTTTTTTGCAGACTGGGGGAAGAGCAGTGCGGGTGATGAGTTGTTCTGCCGCCATTGGGTTCTGGCAATCCGGGAATATGAGGATAGCGATCACGAGACACGCGTTGCGGCCAGACCCTTGTCAACCTTCGATGGCGAACTCCCTGAACTCCCTCGGGGTGAAAAACTTCAGGGCAGTGAACTGGCAAGCGCCATTCATGCCTATGACCGTCAGCTCGGTTATCCCTTCGCCTGGTATTTCAATCTATTGCGCAGTAAAAGCGAAAACTATGAATTAGCCAGGGCAGTGCTCACAGACCAGATGGGCGCCTACGACTATCTACCCGTGAGGGATGTCGGGGTATTAAGGGCCTGGGAGGAACGCCCCTATTCGGTGTGAGATCGGCTGGCTGATACCCTGGCTTTGCGGGTCTGGTTTCAGATTGTTTGTAACAATACGCCTGTTTGTGCCGTTGTGCTGTTTCGTTATGGACAATGCTTGCTCTATCATGGTGCATGATGAAGAGCGCGCCAGGAAAATAACGCTCTTTTCTGGTCCTTTCAAATTGGCCTGATTCTTGCCACCATTGTCAGTAAGATTAACCAGGTTATTTTCATCATCCATGCCAGCTAGCCGGACCCACGACAAGTCATCACAACCCCCTGAATTCCGCGACTTTCTGTGCGCCCAGCGTCTTCCTGCCCGCTATGTGGAGATAGCCCGGCAATGGTTCATGCCCCTTGCGAAAGAGCTTGTAGTGCAGCGTCAAGGTGCGGGGCGGCCGCTGATCATTGGTATCAACGGCTGCCAGGGTTCAGGCAAGAGTACCCTGGCCGGCCTGCTGCAATTGCTATTTCAACACCAATACGGCCTCTCGGCCATCGCCCTCTCCATTGACGATTTCTACCTGTCGCGCAGGGAGCGCCAACGGTTGGCGGATGACATTCATCCGCTGCTGATGACACGTGGCGTGCCGGGAACCCATGATGTGGGATTGATGGCGCGCACCCTTGATGGACTGGTGCGGGGTGATTCACCGGTGGCCATTCCACGCTTCGACAAGGTTGTTGATGATCCCATCCCCGAGGAGGAATGGCGGACGGTGACGCCGCCCCTGGATATGATCGTTATCGAAGGCTGGTGTCTCGGTACGCCGCCACAGGACGAGGCGGTGCTGCGGGAACCCGTCAATCGGCTCGAAGCAGATGAAGACCCGGACAGACGCTGGCGGCGATATGTCAATCGCCAGATTGTTGAACACTACCAGCCCCTGTACCAGAAGGTCGACGCCTGGATCATGCTCAGGGCCCCTTCCTTCGATGGCGTTTACCGCTGGCGTCTTGAGCAGGAACAGAAACTGGCGCAGCAGCTGGCGGACAGTGCCTCGGAAAACCGTGTGATGAGCCCGCAGGAGGTCGCTCGTTTCATTGCCTGTTTCCAGCGCCTGACCGTACACAGTTTGCAAACATTGCCGCAGCGGGTGCACTATTTGTACGAGCTGGATGCACAGCGGGAGATCGCTTCGAGTAGCCGGCCCTGTTCACTTGAGCTGGGGGCGGCATGAAAGTCATCTATACCGATCTCGACGGTTCCCTGCTGGATCACTATAGCTATTCCCATGCGCCGGCTGACGCATTACTGGCGGATCTTGAACAACAGGGTATTCCGGTCATTCCATGCACCAGCAAGACGCACGCCGAGCTGTTGGTCTTGCGGGAGGAACTTGGCAGTGCTCATCCCTTCATCTTTGAGAATGGTGCGGCGGTGGCGATCCCTCAGGGGTATTTCGACCGCTTGCCGGCGGACAGCTGCAGCAAGGAGGGGTTCTGGATCCATTCCTTTGTCGCGCCTCGCGAGCACTGGCTGGCGTTGATCAGGGACGTGGCAGGTGAATATGAAAATGAATACCGGGGCTTTGCCGATATGGACAATGACGAAGTGGCGCAATTGACCAGGTTAAGCAAAGATCAGGCCCGTCGGGCCCGTCAGCGTGAATACAGTGAACCCATTTACTGGACGGGCTCGCCCGGGCGACGCCAGGCCTTCATCGCAAAACTGCAGCGAGTCGGCGCAGTGATGCTTCAGGGTGGCCGCTTCCTGCACGTATCAGGCCCTTCTGATAAAGGTCAGGCGCTACACTGGTTGAATAACCAGTACACAATAGCAGCAGGTGGCCAGCCGCCCCTGAGCATTGCCGCCGGTGACAGCCACAACGACCTGGCGATGCTTGAGGCTGCCGACCAGGCGGTTGTCATCAAGTCAGCAGCGCATCCGCCGCCCTGTCCCCAACGCCATCAGGCGACCTATTTTACTGAGGCCTTTGGACCAGAGGGCTGGGTCGAAGGCATGAGACATTTTCTGAAAATATAGACAAAACTTCACGAGGCAATCCCATGGCGGATTTTCACCAGAATGGCGTTATAACCACCCTGCACAAGCTAACCGATCGCCCCCTGGAGGAGATGGAGGCAGAACTGGTTACATTCAGCAAGACGCGCCCCATGGCGCTGATCCTGCCTTCACTCTATTCCGAGCTCGAGTCACCGGCCCTGCCCGGCATCATAAAAGAGCTGCAGAAGGTCCCCTACCTGTCGCAGATCATCGTGGGTCTAGACCGGGCAGATGAAGCGCAGTACCGGCACGCCCTGGAATTCTTCGCGGCCTTGCCACAGGAACACCGCGTGCTGTGGAATGATGGTCCGCGCCTGCGCGCCATTGATGCCGATCTGCAGTCATTGGGACTGGCGCCCAGGGAGCCTGGCAAGGGTTGCAATGTCTGGTACTGTATGGGTTATACCCTGGCCATGGGCAAGGCCGAGTCGGTGGCCCTGCATGACTGTGACATCACGACTTATACACGCGACATGCTGGCGCGCCTGATCTATCCGGTGGCCAACCCCCTGTTCAATTACGAGTTCTGCAAGGGCTATTATGCCCGCATAGGCCACGGCAGCATCAATGGACGGGTATCCCGGCTATTGGTCACACCTCTGATCCGTGCCCTCAAGCACGTCTTTGGAGAAAGCCAGTATCTCAACTACATGGACAGTTTCCGTTACGCCCTCGCCGGTGAATTCTCCTTCCGCCGCGATGTGCTCAACGACATTCGCATCCCCAGCGACTGGGGCCTGGAGATCGGCGTGCTTTCGGAGATGCAGCGCAACTATGCCAACAACAGACTGTGCCAGGTTGATATCGCGGACAACTACGACCACAAGCACCAGGACCTGTCCCTGGATGATCAGCGCAAGGGACTTTCGAAGATGTCGGTGGATATCGCCAGGGCGCTGTTTCGCAAGCTGGCGACCCAGGGTGAGGTATTCAGCCAGGAGACCTTCCGTACACTCAAGGCGACCTATTTTCGCATTGCGCTCGATTTCGTGGAGACCTACCGCAACGATGCCATGATGAACGGCCTGAATTTCGACATCCATCAGGAGGAAGAGGCTGTGGAGATGTTTGCCCTCAACATTATGGAAGCGGGAAGAGCCTTTCTCGACAATCCCATGGAGACACCCTTTATCCCCAGCTGGAACCGCGTGGTGAGCGCCATGCCCGATATCTTCCAACGCATGGCCGCAGCAGTGGAGGCGGATCAGGCTGAATTCGGCAGGCCGAATCCGTGAACGGGACATCGGCCAGGCTGCTGCAACGCCTCATCCATCATCTTGAGGTGATCTATGCCGGCATCGAGCTGCCACGGCCGGTGGAAGATATTGCCTCGGAGCTGCTGTCACTGATGCGCCTGGACGAGGATACTCCCCTGCCAGCGCGCAATACCAGTCTTTGGGATGAATCCTCCATCGCCATGATCACCTATGGCGACAGCATTCGCGATGAAACGGAACATCCGCTGGCGACTCTGCATCGCTTCATCGATGAACAGCTGGGTGAGGCCATCAGCATGGTGCATATATTGCCGTTTTTTCCCTGGAGTTCCGACGACGGCTTTGCGGTGATCAACTACGCGGCGGTCAATGAATCTCTGGGCAGCTGGGACGATATCCATGCCATCGCCACGCAATACAGGCTGATGGCGGACCTGGTGATCAATCATTGCTCCAGTCGCAGCCAGTGGTTCGAGAATTTCAAACTGGGTATCGACCCCGGGCGCGATTACTTCATGACCGCCGAACCGGACGACGATCTGAGTATGGTGGTGCGGCCTCGCACCAGCCCCCTGTTGCGGGAGAGCAAGACCCGTGAAGGTACCCGTTATGTATGGTGCACCTTCAGTCAGGACCAGGTGGATTTCGACTTTCGCACCCCCCGGGTTCTGGAGGAATTCGTGCGCATCATTCGCCTCTATCTTGACATGGGCGTGCGGGTCTTCCGTCTGGATGCCGTTGCCTTCCTGTGGAAGCAGATAGGCACTACCTGTATCAACCTGGAGCAGACCCACGAGATGGTCCGGTTGTTGCGCACCCTGATCGAACATGCCGAACCCAGTGGCATGATCATTACCGAGACCAACATTCCTAGCAGGGAAAATCTGGCCTATTTCGGCAATGCCAACGAGGCTCACGCCATTTACAATTTTTCACTGCCCCCCCTGCTGGTGAATGCCCTGCTGATCGGAAACTGCCAGCATCTCAGCCAATGGATGATGAGCATGCCGCCGGCGCAAAGCGGTACGACCTATTTCAATTTCATCGCCTCCCACGACGGTATCGGATTGCGCCCGGCTGAGGGCCTGCTGAGCGACGATGAGATCGACGTGTTCATCAATACCATGCAGCAGTTCGGTGGCCGCATTTCCTGGCGCGCCGGCAGTGGAGAAACGCGCAGGGCCTACGAGGTGAACATCAGTCTGTTCGATGCCCTGAAGGGCACCACCAGCGGACCCGATCGCTGGAACCTGGAGCGCTTCGTCTGTGCCCATGCCATCATGCTGGGGCTGGAAGGCATCCCGGCCTTTTATATCCATAGCCTGGTTGGTACACGCAACGATTATGAGCGCATGAAGAACTCGGGCAATAACCGCGCCATCAACCGCCACCAGTGGTCCTATCCGGCCCTGAAGTCCGAACTGGACAATCCGCATTCCTCCCATCACCAGGTGCTGCAGCGGCTGAAGCATCTGATCGCCATTCGCGCCCGGCAGCCGGCGTTCCATCCCAATGCCGTACAATTCACCCTGCATCTCGGCGATGCATTGTTTGGCTTCTGGCGCCAGAGCATGGATCGTCGCCAGAGCATCTTCTGTATTTACAATGTCAGCGCGCAGACGCAGACGCTCAACCTGCGCGACATTAACCTCATCATGACCGATAACTGGCGTGATCTGGTCAGTGGGCAGGCGCTTGACTTGATTGAGGCCAGTATGACGCTCAGTCCCTACCAGGCGGTGTGGATCAGTAACACCGATGGGGCAGGCGTGTCCTGAGTCTGGCCTGCTTTTCTCAGCGGAATCCGATCTGTTTATGTAGCGCTGTGTTCTTCAAGGCTGCGACAATTGTCGCGTTTGCTACAAACAAATTTACAATTAACTCTTTAAAAAACAACACCATATGAGATGGTACGATGATTGCATTCAGGAAGGTACAGACTATTAGGGAGTCCCCCCTGAATGAAGCAGAAAGACATTGCAGAATTACTCGACGAGCCTGCCTGCGCGCACAATAAAAAGTCCAAATCCGGCTGCGCCAAGCCCAAACCGGGCGCCACTGCCGGTGGCTGCGCCTTCGACGGCGCGCAGATTGCGTTATTGCCCATCGCCGATGTCGCTCACATCGTGCACGGCCCCATTGCCTGCGCCGGCAGTTCCTGGGACAACCGCGGCACCCGTTCCAGCGGGCCGCGTCTTTACCGCATCGGCATGACCACCGACCTGACCGAACAGGATGTGATCATGGGGCGTGGCGAGAAACGCCTGTTCTATTCCATCAAGCAGGCCGTTGAAGATTATCATCCGGCGGCGGTCTTCGTTTACAACACCTGTGTGCCTGCCCTGATCGGTGACGATATCGAAGCGGTGTGCAAGGAGGCCGAAAAACGCTGGGGTACCCCGGTGGTGCCGGTGGACGCCGCCGGTTTCTATGGCACCAAGAACCTGGGCAACCGAATCGCCGGTGAGTCCATGGTCAAGTACGTCTGTGGCAGCCGCGAGCCGGACCCGAAACCGTCCACGGAGGACGGTAAAACGATTCACGACATCACCCTGGTGGGTGAATACAACATCGCCGGTGAGCTGTGGCACGTGCTGCCATTGCTGGACGAACTGGGCCTGCGCGTGTTGTGCACCCTTTCCGGCGACGCCCGCTATCGCGAGGTGCAGACCATGCACCGCTCGGAAGCCAACATGATGGTCTGCTCCAAGGCCATGATCAACGTCGCACGCAAGCTGCAGGAAGCCTTCGGCACCCCCTGGTTCGAGGGCAGCTTTTACGGGGTGCGCGATGTCTCCCAGGCATTGCGCGATTTTGCCCGCCTGATCGATGATGCCGATCTCACTGAACGTACAGAAAAACTCATAGCCCGCGAGGAGGCGAAGATCGATGCTGCGCTCGCCCCCTGGCGGGAGAAACTGCGTGGCAGGAAGGTGTTGCTGTATACCGGCGGGGTGAAATCCTGGTCGGTGATCGCCGCCTTGCAGGACCTTGGCATGGAAGTGGTGGCCACGGGCACCAAGAAATCCACCGAGGAAGACAAGGCGCGCATCCGCGAACTCATGGGCCAGGAGGCGGTGATGATCGAGGATGGCAATCCCAGGGCCCTGATCAAGATCGTGCGCGACAACAAGGTGGACGTACTCATTGCCGGTGGGCGCAACATGTACACCGCCCTCAAGGCCCGCATTCCCTTCCTCGATATCAATCAGGAGCGTGAGTTCGGTTACGCCGGCTATGACGGCATGGTGGAACTGGCCCGTCAGCTGGTGTTGACCATCAGCAGCCCGGTCTGGTCGGCGGTGCGCCGGCCTGCGCCCTGGGCGGTTCAGAAAAAGCTTGCCAATCCACAGAATACGGTGGATGACATACTACAGACACCAGAACCCGCCCCCGCGGCGGCCAGTGCCGCCCTGCAGGAGGTATGACCATGGCAGAAATTATCAAGCGCAAGAAGGCATTATCGGTCAGCCCGCTCAAGGCCAGCCAGACCATTGGCGCGGCCCTGGCTTTTCTAGGCTTCCGGCGAGCCATCCCCATGTTGCACGGCTCGCAGGGCTGTACGGCCTTTGGCAAGGTGTTTTTCGTGCGCCATTTCCGCGAGCCCATTCCGCTGCAGACCACCGCCATGGATCAGGTATCCACGGTAATGGGTTCCGAGGACAGCGTGGTGGAAGGGCTCAAAACGATCTGCGAAAAAAATGCACCTTCACTGCTGGGCGTGCCCACCACCGGTCTGGCGGAAACCCAGGGTAGTGATGTGGCCATGGCCATTGGTGACTTTCGTAAGCAATATCCACAGTTTGACAGTATCCCCGTTGTCGGTGTGTCCGCACCGGACTTCACTGGCTGTCTGGAAAGCGGCTTTGCCAGGGCGGTGGAGGCTATCATCGATACGCTGGTGCCATCGGCCGAACAGGCCGGAACGGTTCCCGGGCGACGCCGACGTCAGGTGAATGTGCTGGTCAACGCCTCACTGACGCCGGGGGATCTGGAAGAACTCAAGGAAATTATCGAGTCCTTCAAACTGCGGCCGGTGGTGATCCCGGATCTGTCCGACTCGCTGGACGGCCATCTCGGCGAAGACGAATTCTCGCCCCTCACTACCGGCGGCGCCGAGGTTTCGGAGCTGGCGACACTGGGTGACGCCCTGGCCACCCTGGTGATCGGCCGCTCTCTTAACCGTGCTGCCGACCGGCTTGCCGCGCTCACCGGCGTGCCCGATTATCGCTTCGACCACCTGATGGGGCTGGATGCCGTGGATCCGCTTATTGACACCTTACATGAACTCTCCGCCGAGCCAGTCCCGGAACGCCTGCAACGTCAACGCGCCCAGTTGCAGGACGCCATGCTGGACTGCCATTTCATGTTAGGTATGGGGCGCTTCGCGTTGGCGGGCGACCCGGACCTGGTACATGCCTTCAGTGAACTTCTGGATGGCATGGGCGCCGAAGCAGTCGCGGTGGTGGCCCCGGCCAATGCACCGGTGCTGCGAGACGTGAAAGCGCAGTCCGTGAAGATCGGCGATCTGGAAGACCTTGAACGCCTTGCCGGCGAAAACCAGGCCGAGGTGTTGATTTGCAATTCCCACGGCGTGGAAAGCGCACAACGTCTGGGCATTCCTTTGTTGCGGGCCGGTTTTCCCCAGTACGACACCCTGGGTGGCTACCAAAAGACCTGGCTGGGCTATCGCGGCAGCCGCCAGACCCTGTTCGAGCTGGCCAACATCATGCTTGACCTGGAGAAAGGGGAAATTCATCCCTATCGCTCCCCTTATGCGCAAAAACCCGAATACAGCGAGGTGAACCATGGCGCTTCAACGACGCCTGCAGCTGGTGCAGTGCAACACTGAGGATGAGTGGATGGATGGCGCGATCAAGATGGCCTTTGCTTCAACTGATATGAAGCACGTGGATCAGCATTTTGGCGCGGCCAAATCCTTTGCCATCTATGCCGTGGATCCTGAACGACTATGCCTTGCCGAAGCGGTGGAGTTTGGTCAGCTGGCCATGGATGGTAACGAGGACAAACTGGCCGCCAAGATCGCGGCCCTCGATGGTTGTATTGCGGTCTATAGCCAGGCAGTGGGCGCATCGGCCATCAATCAATTAAAGGCGAATGGTATTCAACCGGTGAAGGTATCTCCGGGGGCGGAGATCAACGATCTGCTGGAATCTCTGCAGCAGGAACTACGTGAAGGTCCCAGCCGTTGGCTGGCGCGTGCGATTTCTGAGCAGACACCGGCCGATCCATCCCGTTTTGACGACATGGAAGCCGAGGGTTGGGAGGAATAGCCATATGAGCGCCATGCTGGAGGAAACCGCCACCGTGATCCGCACCGAGGGTGAATGGTTGTGGGTGGAGACTGCGCCCAAAAGCGCCTGTTCCCATTGCAGTGCATCCGGTTGCAGCAGCTCGGTGATTGGCAAGGCCTTTGGCAACCGCCGCAACCGGATGCGTTTGAGAAACACGCTTGATGTGCAGACCGGACAGCAGGTGGTGATCGGCATACCGGAGCAGGTGCTGGTGAGCGTGTCATTTCGCGCCTATCTGGCGCCATTGCTGACCATGTTGCTGTTCGGTGCGATGGCGGTCTCCGCCGGGATGAGTGAAATCCTGCAGGTCCTGTTTGTCCTGGCTGGATTGTTCATTGGGCTGTCACTGGCCGGCAGAGTGGGTATGAACCCGGCAAGCAGCAGACGCTACAGCCCACGATTGTTACAGGTGTTGCCGGATCCCGGCATTTCCATTGAATTGACGAGATAAACAAAGAGGAAAAGATGATGAGCGAAGCCACTTTAGCAATAGAACAGAATGATCCTGTACTGGAGACCGATTTTGCCAGGGAGATGGTGCGCCAGATGCGCGCCATCGATACCTATGGCACCTATGACGACTGGTCAGTGGAAAAGATCCTCGAGCCTTTTGTTCTGACAAAGGAGAAAAAACGCGAGATTCCGGTGGTGGGCGATCCTGATGAAGTAACCCTGTCACGGGTCAAGGCCTTCTACAACGCGATTTCCGCCATGATAGAAAAAGAGTGTGGCCTGATGGCGGTGCCCATGATCAATCTGACCCATGAAGGTTTCGGCCGGGCCATTATCACCGTCGGCAAGCTGGTGGTGATGGACCGGACCCTGCGCGACGTGCATCGCTTCGGCTTCCCAAGCCTGTCGAAGATGAAGGACGAGGCGGACAAGCTGCTGTCCGTGGCGCTGGAAATCATTGGCAAGTATCCCGATGTGGCGGGAATGTAACAAAGCAGGAGTGAAACATGAGTCCCGAAGAACTGAAAGCCATGCAGAAGGCGGCCCGCAAGGCCAAACGAATTGCCACCGAGAAAGCCGGTGAACTACACGACCTGGTTGAGGATCGACTGCCGGCCGCCTATGAAGAGATCCCCGGGATGGCGCAGGCAACTTACGACGCCTGCAAGGCCTGGGCCGAGGCCGAGGCCGCCTTCAAGGCCGCCGAAGCGGCTGCGAATTGAGGAGAAGGGTATGAGTATGATTAGCGGTGTGACCCGGGGTGGTGAGGAGTATATTCCCGCCTTTGTCATGGAGATTGAACAGGCCAATTGCATCGGCTGTGGCCGTTGTTTCAAGGTTTGTCCACGCGATGTATTCGACCTGGTGGACAGAGAGGATGTGGAAGGTCTGGAAGCCGATGAATACGATGACGATGATTATTATGACGACGATGACGATGGCTTTTCCGATGACACAGCGATGGTCATGAGCCTGAAAAATGCGCTGGACTGTATCGGCTGCGGCGCCTGCGCGCGTATCTGTCCGAAGAAATGTTTTACCCATGAACCGCAGCCGGCGGTAGCCTGAGGAGTTTGTTATGCCCAAACCGGAAAAACATGTTTTTGTTTGTGTACAAAACCGGCCACCGGGTCATCCACGGCCATCATGCGGCCAGAAAAATGCTGCCGAGGTCGCCGAGGAGTTTTACTGGCAGCTTCAGCAGCGCCAGTTGTTCGACAAGGTGGCTGTGTCCACCGCCAGTTGTTTTGGTCCCTGTAGCGAAGGCCCTTCGGTGCTGGTCTATCCCGAGGGCGTCATGTATGCCCAGGTAAGCAAGGACGACGTGGCGGAAATATTTGATCAACACCTTGAACAGGGGGAGCCGGTTGAACGCTTGCGGATGTCTGCCGAGTTCTGGGGCTGAACAGAATGAACAGTAGTGTACAACGCCTGGATACCAGTCAGGTCCATTTTGGTTTTGAAATTGAGCCGGCGGTAGATAACTGTCTGCAAAGAGCCGCATCGCGGGTCAATAATCGTGATCAGTCTTTGCGGGCATTGAACGATGCCTTTGAACTGGCGCCTGATCGACTCGAAGTACTACAGGCCCAGTACAAGTTTCATTTCTATCGGGGTGATCTGAGCCAGGCAGAGGACTTTGTGTTCCAGACCCTGATCAAGGCTGCAATTCAGGGAGGCTTCAGTTACGACTGGTCGACGCTCGATGCTGATAGCGCCAACTGGACCGGGATTAGAGGACCGGCACGCTTTTTTATTTATGCTCTGAAAGCCCTGGCTTTTATTCGGCTGCGACAGAATATGCCGGAACAGGCGCGGGATATCCTGGCCACGATAGAACGAATAGATCCACAGGATTGCGTCGGCATCAGCGTGATCCGCGAGCTGATGGCAGGAATGGAAAGCGACGAAGATGACTGTCACGACTGATCTGGATCGGGTTAACTCTCGTCTACACAATATCGAAACACTAGCTGCACGTATTCATGAATGCCTGCATGCAGAAGTGGTAAAGCTTGGGCTGGACAGTGACAGAGTGACACTGCGGCCTCCCGTATCGGCAAGCTATCGGCTTGAGCGGGATCCCTATTCCGGTGAGGAATCGCTGATCGGGGAATGGCGGGATGAACGGGGCATGAAGCAGGGCGAACTGCTGTTTCACGCCGATGGCGCCTTTATGGTCGAACAGGATATCGGGCAAGTGCATCCATCCCGGCCAAACCGATTCATTGAAGCGGTAACCGCCTGGGGCCGGGGGGATGAGATCAAGTCAGAGGCGCGGCTGTTGCCGATGCCCCAATAGGATGCCGTGATGGATTACCGGGTTATTCTTTTTCACAAGCACGCGACCAGTGCGCGTACCCGTTTTGTACGCTTCTCTCATGGGGTCTGCGCTTTTGAGGGCTTGCCTCCGTTGGCGCAGGTGCATGCCGGCGGGAGCGATCCGGCCTTACATCCCGCCCCGGTACTCCAGCGGGTGGCGGAGTTACTGGGACTGGAGCCAGATATGCTGCATGCCGAGGAATCATTTCACTTCAACGTGGAGATCCCAGGGGAGTGTCTGCCGGTCCTGTTGATCGGTATCGACACCGTCGACCCTCCGTTCGAGCTGGTGACGCGTGTGGACGGGGAGTTTATCGATCTTACCCAGGCGCGGGACCTGCCCCCACCCGAGCTCGAATTGCTGCGCGGCGCCTATGAAGCCGTACTGGGTGGCTGAGGAGCACACTAATTCGCTTACTGTAAGGTAACACATCATGACCTTATCAAGAAGAACCTTTCTGACAACGGGCATAACGTTGGGCGTGGCAGCCGCCTTTGGCCTGTTACCCCGTCTACGCGTCTGCGTCGCAATCCCGCCTGAGCATACTTTTTAGATAATTAATGAGCCTCCGATGGCTCGCTAACAGGAGTAGATACCATGCCGCTTTCCCAACAGACCATTGATACCGTCAAGGCCACCATTCCCGTACTTCAGGAACACGGCCTGGCCATCACCTCGCGCATGTATGATGTGTTGTTCGAAAAATATCCGCAAACCAGAGCGCTGTTTAGTGGCGCGCCCGAAGATCAGCCGAAGATTCTGGCTGCGGCAGTGGCGGCCTATGCCGGCAATATCGACAACCTCGATGCACTCAAGGATGCGGTAGAGCGCATGGCAGCCGCCCATGTACGTACTAACGTAAAGTCAGAACACTACCCGATGGTAGGTGACGCCATCCTTACCGCCATGCAGGACGTGCTCGGTGATGCCGCCACACCAGAAATTCTTGAAGCCTGGAAAGAGGCCTATTTCTTCCTCGCTGATGTACTGATCAAGCGTGAGGAAGAACTCTACGCGAGCAGCGAAGCCGATTGACAGCTACCTCGGGGCTGCGACTGATGAGCTGGCAGGACATACAGCCGGAAGCACTGGATGCATTACTGCAAAGCGGGGAACTGCTGGTGATCGACCAACGCGACGAAGGCACCCGCCGTCACGGCCAGCTGCCTCATGCCCAGGCTGTGAGTGAACAATTGATCCAGAAGCTGGTGCGCCTGCGCAGCAAGGCGCCACCGGTGCTGGTGTATTGCTACCACGGTAATCAGAGCCGCGAACTCTGCGAGTTTCTGGCGCAGTTTGGTTTGCCGGAAGTTTACAACCTGGCCGGTGGCTGGCAGGCGTTGGCGCAGTTTACCAACTCGTGCAATCAGGCAACCGAAGATGTGTAGAACGGGGACGGCAATTCAGGATAGGCGCGGCCGCGCGCTGAAAATCCTCGGCCGTGGTTTGCTGAACCAGGATGTCTTCGGTGTAGGGCGCCAATCATTCCCCTGTCTCGTCTGAAATCCGCTCAAGTCCTTCCAACAGTGCTGGAATATCATCCTGAACAATGCTCCAGACCGTGTCGTCGTCGATACCCAGATAGGCATGAATCAGCCGGTTTCGTGTAGCGATGATCAGTCGCCACGGTATATCGGAGAAGGTCTGGCGCACTTCGTCAGGAACATGAGTGGCTGCCTCGCCAATCAGTTCCAGATTGCGCAGGGTGGCATCACAGGTAAGGTGATCAGCAATGAAGGCCGCCTGATCCAGCCCTTCGGTGTACGCCAGTACATTTTGAGAAAAACGCACCATGTCCCCAATGTAGAGTCGCCATTCGCGCTTCTCCTTATCCGACATGAATGGCCTCACGATCCACATAAGGCCGCAACTCCGGGCGCAGCGCCTTGTCGGTCACCAGATCCACCGGGCGGCCAAGATGATCCTCCAGGTAGAACTGTAAGCCAAAATAACGAGCAGAGGTGGCAGGCCCATTGAAGCTGACCAGAATGTCCACATCACTTTCTTCGCCAGCCTCATCCCGAGCAGTGGAACCAAACAAGGCCAGGTCCCGCACGCCAAAACGCCGTGCAAGCTCGGGCTTGTGTTTTTCCAGCAAACTCAACACTTGCTGCTTGTTCATCATTCCACCGTTTCTTTTATAACCCGCTAACGGGTATAGCAAATTTTTGCGAGCCATTGAAAATAGTAGCATAGTACCTTTCATCACAAAATAACGCATTTTTGAACGAAAATAAGTCAGTCCCCGGCCTCGGGTTGATACGACTCCCGGAAGGTATCAAACAAATCGCTGATGGCCTCGGAGTCAGCATGATCCGCAAAGGCGCTAATGTCGAATGCGAGGCAGGCGTCGATGTCCTTGCGGGACTCCATTTCTTTCCAGCCATTGATTAACCACAAAATACACGAAAGACACGAAAAATTACTTTTCCCCTTTCGTGTATTTCGTGGTTCATTCCTCACCCCAGACGCGGTTGATGGTCTGTTTGATCTTCTCCTCGAAGCGGTGGGTCACTTCTCTCTATATCTTTCCAGCCATTGATTAACCACGAAATGCACGAAAGACACGAAAAATTACTTTTCCCCCTTTCGTGCTTTTCGTGACTTTCGTGGTTCATCCCTCACCCCAGACACGGTTGATGGTCTGTTTGATCTTTTTCTCGAAGAGTTGGATCAGTTCTTTGTTGGCATCGACCAGATGTTGCTCGCCTTGGATATCTTCGACAATTTCCTGCTGTACATCCTTGGATGGAAGTGCAACCTTGAATTCTCGGATTTGATGCGTAGTCAGGTTTTTGAAAACAGCTCCCACGGACTGCGCACCATGCGCGGCATGATTGGCAAGCAATGAATAGTAGAGGTATTCAGGAACAACTTTTTCATCAAGCTCCCTCAAGCCCACAAATCCGTCATGTATGCATGCATCAGTTGCCAATATCGTTGGTAATCCCGGATTACCGCTCACTGTGATGATGACTGATCCTTTGTCCATTGGGCGACTTTTCTTCGCTCCTTCCTCTGTCAACGAATCTATTTGCGGAGTCGCATACATACCATCACGGGTTATGTCAGCGACCATCAGGCGTGGGATCGGGCCACCATAGTATTTTGGATCACCTTTCGGTCGAGGGGAGCTACCGCGAACGATGTTACAGACATCCCCCAACTCCACCATCGGCCAGTCGGGGTGGATGGGGATGCGGGGCTGGTAGTTTTCGACCACCTGGCGGGCACCGTCGATGATCTTCTGACACCCCTCGATCTCCGCCACGATCTCCTTTTGTACTTCCAGGGGTGGGAGGGGGATAACAAGCTGCTTGATCTTCGCCTTGTTAAGACTCTTTGCATTAAAGACATTTGCACTTGGATCTTGGTTAACAGCGGCAGGCAACATATATGACAGATATTGCAAATCCACCTTATCGTTCTGTTCAAATGCAATGATGGCTTCGTTGGTGTAAAGATCAATTCCCGCAAATGACGTTCGGCCTACTGTCAATTTGAAGCTCATAAGAAGAGAGCCAGCTTTTATTAGTTTACAGTTTGAGTTTTTGACACCCTCCGGGGTAAGTGTTTCTTTTGTTTTTGTTATGATCCTCTGGTTTTCCATGTCCTTGATAGAAACCCAAGGAATACCACCGCCAAAATACTCTTCATTTTTCCTCGGTGGGGTACCGCCGATTTTCAGATCGTCAAATAGCTCGCCAAGCTTAACCATAGGATGGTCAGACTTTAGGGCCTGAGTAATAACATATCTATCAACGCTCAGATTCCATTCCGCATCCTCCCCAATCCGTTCCCGGCTCACCGCCAGCACATTACGGTGCTCGGCCACCTCACCCTGTTGCAGAAACGCCTTCACCACCCGCACCGCCCCGGGCAGGTCGTTCCTGTCGATCGGCCGGCGCTGCGCCCCGAGGTTGAAACCGTCGTTTTCGATCTTGACGAACAGCACCTCGTCGCACTGTTTGGCCAGGCGCTTGTCTATCACCAGGATGGAGGTCTTGACGCCGCTGTAGGGATTGAAGACCCCGGCAGGCAGCGATATGACCGCCACCAGGTAGCCCTTCACCAGCATTTCGCGCAGTTGTTTGTAGGCGGTCTGGCTCTGGAAGATGATGCCCTCGGGCACGACCACGGCGGCGCGACCGTTGGGGGTGAGGTGTTCGGCGATGTAATCGACGAACAGCACCTCGGAGCGCTTGGACTGTACCGAGAAGCGTTTGTGGGGCTTGATGCCGCCTTTCGGCGACATGAACGGCGGATTGGCGAGAATCACGTCGGCCAGTTCGTTCCACTTCTCGTCGGAGGTAAGGGTGTCGTACTCCTCGATGTGCGGGTCGGTGAAGCCGTGCAGGTACAGATTGACCAATGACAGGCGCACCATGTCGGGCGAGATGTCGTAGCCGCGGATGTTCTCGGCCAGGCGCTTGCGGTCGTCCGGGGTGAGCAGGTCGCCGCTGTAGTGCTGGGGGTTATCGATGGGCAGCTCCTCGATGGCGACGCCTTTCTCGTCGTAGGCCTCGCGGTCCTGCTGCTCGCGGTATTCCTTGCTGTTGTGCTTGAGGATGTGTTTGTAGGAGGAGATGAGAAAACCCGCCGTGCCGCAGGCGGGGTCGAGAATGGTCTCGTCCTTTTTCGGGTCGATGATCTCCACCATGAAGTCGATGATGTGGCGCGGGGTGCGGAACTGCCCGGCCTCGCCCTGGCTGCCCAGCACCGAGAGCAGGTACTCGAAGGCGTCGCCCAGGCGCTCGGAGTGGTCGTAGCTGAAGCTGTTGATCTCCTTGAGGAAGCTGCGCAGGGTCTCCGGGTCGCGGTAGGGCAGGAAGGCGTTCTTGAAGATGTCGCGGAACAGGGGCGGGATGCCGGGGTTCTCGTTCATGCGCTGGATGGCCTCGGCGTAGAGGCTCAGCATCTCGTGACCGCCCAGACCGGGGGCCATGAGCTTCGACCAGCCGTAACGGGCGAACTCGCCGGTGAAGAAGCTGCGCTCGCCGCCCAGTTCCTCGGCCTCGGCGTCCATGTCGTCCATGAACTTGTAGATCAGGGCGATGGTGATCTGCTCGACCTGGGACTTGGGGTCGGGCACCTTGCCGACGAGGATATCGCGGCAGGTGTCGATGCGGCGTTTGGTTTCGGTATCCAGCATAAGGTTTGGTTACTCTTTTTTGTTGTCGTCATTCCAGATAAAGCCGATGGGCCTTTTCTGCTTTGGATCGGGCTGTGTCATGAGCTGGCGGATGGCGTCGAAGACGATTCTGAACTGCTCATCGTATTTCTGTTCCAGTTCGTCGAGTTTTTTCGCCAGCGCCTTGTTGCCCTCCAGCATCCGGCGCAGGCGCACGAAGGCGCGCATGATCTCCACATTGACCTGCACGGCGCGCTTGCTGCGCAATGCGCTGGAGAGCATGGCCACGCCCTGTTCGGTGAAAGCATAGGGCGGGTAGCGGCGGCCGCCCCAGCTTGAGGTCACAGTCTGTGATCTCAAGTGGTCGAATTCCTGCTTGCTGAGCTGGAACATGAAATCGGCGGGAAAGCGCTCGATATTGCGTTTTACCGCCTGCACCAGTACCCGGGTTTCCACCTCATAAAGCGTGGCAAGATCAGCGTCCAGCATCACCTTTTCACCCCGAATCAGCAGGATGTGACGCTCGATCTGGATGGCCGGCACAGCCGGCTTTGTCTTCTTGTTCATTCAAACCTCCGTGTTTTTACATGAACTGGTTCAGGGACAGGTAGTCCTTGATGTAATCGGGGATGCGGTCGCGCCATTCGGGTGGCACCGCCTTGAAGTCGGCCATGCTGAAGCCGGGATTGACGTTCAGCTCGGTGAAGCGTTTGTGCTCGATAATGTCGCGCAGGCGGCTGTCGGTGGCGTAGGCCTTGAAGTAGTTCTTGAGGGCGACGATGGCGTCGGCGTGCTGTTCCAGTTCCGCCGGGGAAAGGTCGAGCAGGAGTTTGTCGAACTCGTCTTCCAGCAACTCGTCCTTCGACTTGAAGCCGGTGATGAGGCCGAAGACCTTCTCCAGAATCTCGCGCAGGCTGAGGCGGCGATCCACCCCGGCAGCACGGCGCAGCTTGTCGAGGTTGAAGTATTCCTCGGGCTTGTCGAACAGGTGGGTGTGGACGTACTCGATGGCCTGGTCCCAGCGTTCTAAGTCGATCAGCGCCTTGAGGCTGTCATCTTCCCTGGCCGTGTCTTCAAACTTGTTGAAGAACATGCGGTCGATCTTCATGCCCTCTTCGCCGACCGGGTGTTCACCGAAAGAGGCGATCAGGTCGCTGCCGGTGTGTTCGTAGGTGCCGCCAGGTGGCGGGGGCGGCGGTGGTTCTGGCCCTTCGCCACCCCCATTGCCCTGGGTCGGGCGCGGCAGTTGCAACACCTCGTCGTAATCGAATGTCTCCTCGAAATATTCGCAGTTGGCGAAGAAGTCGAACAGCTTGTAGCGGGTCTTTTCCCGGCTGCCGATCTGCTCCTTCAGCTCGGGGTCGAAAAGCTCCTCGACGAAATCGTGCTTGCGGGTGCCCCGCCCTTTGATCTGCACGAAGTCCTGGGGTGAGAAGACCGGACGCATCAGGGCCAGGTTGAGCAGGTCCGGGCAGTCGTAGCCCGTGGTCATCATGCCCACGGTGACGCAGACCCGCGCCTTGCTGGTGCGGTAGCTCGCCATGAAATTGGCCGAGCCCATCAGATTGTTGTTGGTGAAGTTGATGGTGTACTGCTGGGCCTCGGGGATCAGCGAGGTGACCTGTACGGCAAAGTCGGACTGGTACTTGCCGGGGAACATCTGGTCGTCCAGTTCGTTGAGGATCTGGGTCAGTTTTGCAGCGTGATTCTGGCTGACCGAGAAAACGATCATCTTGCCGATCTCGCCGCTGATGGGGTCGCGCAGGGCGTTCTTGAGCAGGGTCTCGCAGAAGAGCCGGTTAGTGGCATCGGAGAAGAACTTCTTCTCGAAGTCCTTGTGGTAAAAGGTCTGTTCGGCATCTTCTTCGCCCTCGCTGGGCGCGAGCACCGCATAGCCTTCATCCGACAGCAGTTGGGTGGTAATGTCGGTGCGGGCATCCACCACCACCGGGTTGATGAGGAAGCCATCCTTGACGCCATCCAGCAGCGAATAGCGGAAGGTGGGCTCGCCCGATTCGCAGCCGAAGGTGCGGTAGGTGTCGAGCAGCATGCGGCGTTCCAGCTCGCGGGGATCGCGCGTGGTGGGATTCGCGGCGTCGAATTTCTTCAAATAATCCTTAGGCGTCGCCGTCAGGCCCAGCTTGTAGCCGACGAAATACTCGAACACGGCGCGCGCATTGCCGCCGATGGAGCGGTGGGATTCGTCCGAGATTACCAGGTCGAAATCGGTGGGCGAGAACAGGCGCTTGTATTTGTCGTTGAACAGCAGCGACTGCACCGTGGTAACGACGATCTCCGCCTTGCGCCAGTCGTCGCGGCGCTCCTTGTAGATGAGCGAGGTAAAGTCGTTCTTCAGCAGGAAGGTGAAGGCCTTGTTGGCCTGGTCTTCCAGCTCCAGCCGATCCACCAGAAACAGCACCCGACGGGCGTTGCCGGTGCGCAGGAAGAGTTTGATGACGGCGGCGGCAGTGAGGGTCTTGCCGGTGCCGGTGGCCATCTCAAACAGAAAGCGGCTCTTGCCCTCGGCCACTGCATCCTGTATCGCGTGGACGGCACGCTTTTGGTAGTCGCGCAGAAAACGCAGGCGGTTTTTCTGGATGAAGGCAGGTCGTTCTTCAGGGTTCTTCCAGCCAGCTTCGTCTGCATAGTTGGGGAGCTGGGTCAGGGCGATATAGTCCTTTGACACCATTTCCTTAATGAGCCGGTCAGGGTTGGGCTGGAAGTGGTGATAACCCTTGATGGAGTCAGGGCCTGGAAAGCGGGTAATAATGTGTGGGTTGCCTTGCTCCAGGTCCCAGAAATAGTGGAGATTGCCGTTGGAGAGGATGACGAAGCGGCAGTTCTGGGACCTGGCGTATTTGCGGGCCTGCTCCTTGCCGATCAGCGGATTCTTGTCTTCTGCCTTGGCCTCCAGCACCACCAGCGGGTAGCCCTGCTCATCGAGCAGCAGGAAGTCGATAAAACCATTACTGGTGGTTTCGAAGTTTTCGCCCAGCTCATCAACCAGTTCCCTGGTCAGCTTGACATTGGGTTCCAGCACAACATTGGCCTTGCCGCCCTTCTCGTCAAAGAAACGCCAGCCGGACGCTTCCAGAAGCTTGTTGATCTTGATGCGGGCTTTGGCCTCTTTGGCTGCCATGTATTATTTCTTTTGTTTATTATAGTGTTAAGCATACCACTTGAGTATATGTAGAAAAAGAAGCTGGTTTCTGTATATGCGTTCCGTATATGTCAACAAAATATGAATTATCTATACACGCAGGTGACTATATGTATCGATTGTATAGGTTCAACGTGTTATCTGTGGGTTTGCACGATCCCACAACTGTTTGAAGCGGCTGTCCAGTTCTGACAGCTTCGCGTCAATTTTCTCCAGCTGGTGCAGCCCCTTTGCCGGGGATACACTGCCTCGTTCCAGTTGCTGTTTCAGTGCTTCGCGTTCGCTGACGATGGCGGCGATGGCGGTGCGCAGGCGCTCCAGCTCCTGTGCATGTTTCATCATTGCTCGGATCTCGTTCAGGTGTGCCCAGATGTGCATAGGGCGGCAGGGTTTGCAGGCGGGGGTCGTCCCGCGGATAGCCGACAGTAAAGTGATACAGGCTTTGCAGTCGGGTGTCGGCCAGGCCCAGGGTCTGATGGTCGCTGTCGTCGAAGAAGCAGCCGATGCCGGTGCCGCGCAGGCCGGCCTTTTCGGCCTCGATATAGAGTACCTGGCCGAGCAGGCCGGCCTCCCAGTGCAGGTGCCGCCAGCCGACTGCGCCGGATTCCTCCAGTGTCTGCTCGAATTCCGCCAGCATGGCCAGGCTGAAACTGCCCGCCGAGGCGATTTCCTGATGACAAGAAAGTGTACGCGCGATCTTGCGCATGTCGCCTTGCGCCAGCCGGTACAGGGGCAAGGATTCAGGGCAGGCGGCGGGACGTTGCCAGTCAAAGTCATTGCTCATGGCCGCCTGCATTAAATCGCGGGCAGGGTCACGGCGGGGCAAGGCATAGAGGCCCGGTGGCAGACCTTCGACCCGGTGTACGAACAACACCGGGTGCAGGCGCGGTGGCCAGGGCAGGAGATCCCAGGGGAGTGGATTTGTTTCCGGGAGCAGTGCGCCCAGGATGGCGAAGAAGGCATTGGCCGGGAGGGTGCTTTGCTTGCCGATAAAGGACTGTGCACTGCGGCGCTGACGGATCAGGCCCTCTAGTTTCGGTTGGGCTTGCAGCGGACGTGGTTCAGTCCGCTGGCGGAAAGCCTCCGGTGGGTCATGGGATTCGATGGCAGCCAGCGCCTGGTCGATCACCGGCCAGTGCAGGCAGGGGTCACCACCCAGGGCATTGGCCTGGCCTTGCCAGTCACATCCCCGGGGCAAGCTGTCCAATGGTGCAGCTTGATCAGGGAAGACTTGCAGCAATAAGTCAGCTTGTTCCGCTTCGGCATCTGTGAAATCCGCGCAACGGTTCAATCCCAGCAGGCTGGCGATGTCGGCATCACTGACTGGTTCGATACACAGTCCCCAGCCATTGACTGCGGCGGCATAGCGTAGCGCGCCCAGGGCATGGCCCACATCCAGCTGTACATAGCGCAGGGCGCGTTCGCCGTATTTCCAGGCCTCGCGCCAGACGATGCTGGAGAGGCCAATCAGGCATAGTGGTGGACCCTCGCCAGAGAGGCGGGCCCGCCGTTCCAGTGCATGTTCGCGCGGCGCATAGTGATAGATACCATCCTCCAGCCCGGCCATGCCGCGGGAGACCAGGTAGGTCTCGGTGGGATGCAGGTTGCCACTGGACGGATTACAGCGCAGCGCCCAGCGATCCGGGCCGAACTGCTTCCAGGCCGATAGTCCCATGGACAGTTCCAGCAGGCGGGCGAGTCCGCTCAGGTTCCAGGCGCTGTGTTCCCGTTGCTCACCGCTCAACGGCAGTCTCACCACTTCCGCTCCGGCGAAGCGCCGGAAGGGATCCGGCTGGTTATCCCAGTCGAGATACTCCGGGCCGCGGGCGTAGGCGCCCAGCCGGTGGCGGGTGCGTTGGTGGTAGGCGCGTATAGTATCAGCGTTCACGGGACGAGACGCACTTGAACCGGGTCTTTACGTTGGCATGCTGGCGCTCAGTTCCTCCGCCCAGCAACCGGTGGGCGGGCCCAGGTTCACATCTTTGTCTTCAAAGCGTACCAGAAAGACATTGCGTTGCGGGGCTTCTTCGAGGTGACCGATCTGGACCAGCAGACCCCGGGTGCCGGGTTCGGCGAGCAAGGCGCCCTCCGGGAGTTCCGGGATACTGCCATCATTGTAAATATGCGCCGTGGCATAGATGGCATCACCGGGTTCGAGTTGTTCGAGTTTCATAGGGACTCCTTTGTCGCGTTTATAACCAGAGCTGAGCGCTCATTTTGTCGGAAATAAAACATTTACTTCTGTCAGTGTTTGTCTAAGCACTTGAATTAAAAAAATAAATATACGTAAATCTGTGGCTGGCACATGGCTTGCACTTTACCTGTTAAAACATATTGCAATTCACTTGCCATGGAGAACACCCGCATGTTGATACTAACCGATAGCGCGCAAGAAGCCGTCACACGATTCATAGAAGGAGCAGAAGAACCTGCCGAGGGCCTGAGGGTTGCCGTATCCGGTGGTGGCTGCTCGGGCATGCAGTACGCAATGGCTCTCGAAGCCTCTGCCAAAAATGATGACACGGTGCTGGAGTTCGGCAGCCTCAAGGTCTTTGTCGATCCGGCCAGCGCACCCCTGCTGAAAGATGTCACCATCGACTTCGTCGACAGCATGGAGGGTAGCGGCTTCAAGTTTGACAACCCCAACGCCACCGCCAGTTGCGGTTGTGGTAATTCATTCACCTGTTGAGCCGGAGGCCAGAGTCATGTGGGATTATTCAGAAACGGTTAAAGAACATTTTTACAACCCCCGCAACGCCGGCGCCGTGGAAGAGGCCAATGCTACCGGCGACGTGGGTTCGCTGAGCTGTGGCGACGCGCTGCGCCTGACCCTGAAGGTGGATCCTGAGACCGAGGTAATCAAGGACGCCGGCTTTCAGACCTTCGGTTGTGGTTCCGCCATCGCCTCGTCCTCAGCGCTGACCGAGATTATCAAGGGCATGACCCTGGACGAGGCGCTAAAGGTCTCCAACCAGGACATCGCCGACTACCTCGAAGGCCTGCCGCCGGAAAAGATGCACTGCTCAGTGATGGGGCGCGAGGCTCTGCAGGCGGCGGTGGCCGACTACCGTGGTGAGGAATGGAGCGACGACCACGAGGAAGGCGCGCTGGTGTGCAAGTGCTTCGCCGTGGATGCGGTGCTCATCGAGGACACCGTCCGCGCCAACAACCTGAAGACGGTGGAAGACGTGGCCCACTATACCAAGGCCGGTGGTGGTTGCGCCTCCTGCCACGAGGGTATCGAGGAGATCCTTGCCAGGGTGCTGGCGGAGAAGGGCGAGAGCTTCGATCCCAATGCCGCGCCCATGCCGGAAATTGAAACAGCGCCAGAGACTCTGGTGTCTGGCACCACCGGCATGACCAACCTGCAGCGCATCCGCCGTATCGAGACGGTGATCGATTCCATTCGTCCGCAACTGCAGATAGACAAGGGCGACGCCGAGCTGGTGGACGTCATCGGCGACAGCGTCTACCTGAAGATGACCGGTGCCTGCAGTGGTTGCCAGATGGCGGCCATGACCCTGGGCGGCATCCAGCAGCGTCTCACCGAGGAACTGGGTCAGTTAATCAAGGTGCTGCCGGAGACGGAACTTCCCAGAGCGCAAGCGGAGGGCTGAATCATGAAAGGCATTTACCTCGACAACAACGCCACCACCATGGTCGACCCGGCCGTGGTGGAGGCTATGCTGCCCTATTTCACCGAGCAGTTCGGCAACCCTTCTTCCATGCACGCCTTCGGCAACAAGGTGGGCCGCGCATTGAAGCAGGCGCGCAAGCAGGTGCAGAATCTGCTGGGCGCCGCGCACGATTCGGAGATTATCTTTACCTCCTGCGGCACCGAGTCCGACTCTACCGCCATCCTTTCCGCCCTGCGCGCCCAGCCCGAGCGCAACGAGATCATCACCACCGTGGTGGAACATCCCGCGGTGCTCAGCCTGTGCGAGAACCTGGAGAAGGAAGGCTACAAGGTCCACTACCTGAAGGTGAACAACAAGGGCCGGCTGGACCTGGACGAATACAAACGGCTGCTCAGCGAACGCGTCGCGGTGGTCTCCGTGATGTGGGCCAATAACGAGACCGGCGCCCTGTTCCCGGTGCTGGAGATGGCCGAGATGGCTAGCAATGCCGGGGTCATGTTCCACACCGACGCGGTGCAGGCGGTGGGCAAGGTGCCCATGAATCTGCAGGACACCAGGATCGATATGCTGTCCCTCTCCGGACACAAGTTGCATGCACCGAAGGGGATCGGTGTGTTCTATCTTCGTCGCGGCGTGCGTTACCGCCCGCTGCTGCGCGGTGGGCATCAGGAGCGGGGACGCCGCGCGGGCACGGAGAATGTCGCCTCCATCATCGCCCTGGGCAAGGCCTGCGAACTGGCCCAGGAGCACATGGAGTTCGAAAACACCACCGTGGCCGCCATGCGCGACCGCCTGGAGCAGGGCATCCTGGCCGCCGTGCCCCATGCCTTTATCACGGGTGATCCCGACAACCGTCTGCCTAACACTGCCAATATCGCCTTTGAATATATTGAAGGCGAGGCCATCCTCATGCTGCTCAACAAGCAGGGCATCGCCGCCTCCAGTGGTTCGGCCTGCACCTCGGGTTCCCTGGAACCCTCGCACGTGATGCGCGCCATGGACATCCCCTACACCGCCGCCCATGGCTCGGTGCGTTTCTCCCTCTCCCGCTACAACACCATGGAGGAGATCGAGAAGGTCATCGAGGCGGTGCCGCCCATCATGGCTCAGCTGCGCAAACTCTCGCCCTACTGGGACGAGAATGGCCCGGTTGAAGATCCTGAAAAAGCCTTTGCCCCTGCCTATGCCTGAGTCGATGCCCATGCACACAGAACTTCAAAAAGTCACTATCAACGACACCACGCTGCGCGATGGCGAGCAGTCGGCGGGTGTGGCCTTCTCGCTGGATGAAAAGTGTGAGATCGCCCACCGGCTGGATAGCCTCGGGATCCCCGAGATAGAGGTGGGGATTCCGGCCATGGGTGAGGAAGAACGCGAGAACATCCGCGCCATCAGTGAGGCCGTCAATAACGCACAACTGATGGTATGGAGCCGGATGCTCAGCCACGATATCACCCTGTGTCGTGATCTGGGCGTGCAACGCGTTGATCTTTCCATACCGGTATCCGATCAGCAGATCCAGCGCAAGCTGGGCAAGACCCGCGAATGGGTTCTGGATCAGATCAAACCTTGTGTATCCGAGGCGCTGGAACTGGGGCTGGTGGTCTGCGTGGGCGGTGAAGACAGCTCACGGGCCGATAAAGAATTTCTCTGGCAGTTTATCGAGCAGGTTGAGGCCGCCGGAGCCAGTCGCTTCCGTTTTGCCGATACCGTTGGGATCATGGAACCTTTCCAGGTGTATGAAACCTTCCGCGATTTGCGCGGGATCTGCGATCTCGAACTGGAAATGCACGCCCATGATGATCTTGGCCTTGCGACTGCGAATACCCTGGCTGCCATTCGTGGCGGGGCTACCCATGTCAATACCACGGTGCATGGTCTGGGTGAACGCGCCGGCAATGCGCCTCTCGAAGAAGTGATCATGGGGTTGCGCTGTTTTCATGAACAGGCGGAACACATCGATATGAGTTGTTACACAGAGGTTTCGCGACTGGTTGAACGCGCCTCGGGCCGTCCGCTGGCCTGGCAGAAAAGTCTGGTGGGTGAGGGGGTGTTTACCCATGAGTCCGGTATTCATATTGATGGGATGATCAAGGACAGGCGAAACTACCAGGGCATCGAACCACAACAGCTCGGCCGGGATCACCGCTTTGTGCTGGGCAAGCATTCCGGCACCCGCGCCGTGGTTCAGGCCTATGCGGATCTCGGTATTCATCTCAGCCGCGAACAGGCGGAGCAACTCCTGGCAAGCGTTCGGCGCTTCAGCGTGCAGCACAAAAAGGCGCCAAGAAAGGCCGAGCTGCGCAGCTTTTATCGCGAGATCAACCTGAGGGATGGCCGATGGATGCATGCGTGAACGAGCAATCCACGATGGACGTATCAAGGTCGAAGCCGATGAGCTTGCGTAGTCTGATTCGTGGTGATATCGATTGTGTTTTCCAGCGTGATCCGGCGGCGCGCACCCGCTGGGAAGTGATCACGACTTATCCGGGTGTGCATGCAATTCTGCTCTATCGGATCGCCAATGCCATGTGGCGCCGCAACTGGCGCTATGTTCCGCGACTTCTTTCCTACCTCGCCCGCATCTGGACCAGTATCGACATCCATCCGGGTGCCACCATCGGGCAGCGATTTTTTATCGACCACGGCGCGGGTGTGGTAATCGGCGAAACCGCCGAGGTGGGGGATGACGTGACCCTGTATCACGGCGTCACCCTGGGTGGCGTGTCCTGGAACAAGGGTAAGCGGCACCCCACTCTGGGTGATGGTGTGGTAGTGGGCGCCGGCGCCAAGATTCTAGGGCCTATCGAAATCGGCAAAGGCGCCAGGGTGGGCGCCAATTCGGTGGTCATTATCCCGGTGCCGGAGAACAGGACCGTCGTGGGTATTCCCGGCAAGGTGGTGCGTTCACGAAAGCTTGCTGACGGACAGCGGATCGACGGCATCGATCTGAATCACCATCTGATGCCCGACCCGGTGGCCGAAGCCGTGAGCTGTCTGCTGGAGCGTATACGCCAGTTGGAAGAGCAGGTGGGGGTATATGGCTGTCTCCCCGGGGGCGAGAAACCGGAGGACGAGTGCAAGCAATGCGATGCGGTGCAGGTTTGTGAACCTGTTGGCGTCGAGATGAAACAAAGCAGCAGCGCTGGGAGTTGATATGGACTTTCTGGATTTTGAGGCGGGGCAACTGTACTTTGACGAAGCCATTGATCCCAGGGCCGAGGCGTTAATCGAAGAGGCCGCAGATCTCTATGGTGAGGAAGCGGCGGAAATCCTGTTGCTGCGCGCCTACTTCCTCGAACCGGAACACCCCATGGTGCTGGTGGCGCTGTATCGTTATTTCTACTACCAGCATCGTTATCCTGACGCCCTGAAAGTGGCGGAACGCGTGCTGGTGATTTTTGCCCGCCGTCTGGGCCTGCCGGAAGACTGGTCGGCGCTGGACCGCAGCCACTTCGAGAATAGCACCCTGGTTTCTATGACCATGCTGCGTTTTTACATGCTGGCGCTCAAGGGAGCCGGCTATCTGAAATTGCGCCTTGGCCGATACGAACCGGCGTTACAGCGGCTGCGCAAAGTCGCCGAGTTTGACGATGGCGATCGCATGGGAGCGCAGGCATTGATCGACGTGGCGCTGGCGTCACTTGCACAGACACACGAGTCCGAACAAATGGCACAGGCATAGACAGAGGAATGAAATATGAGTGAGACTGAATTTGAACTGGATCTGGAAGAACTGAGTAGCGCGGAAGATTTCCTCGAGTATTTCGAGGTGCCCTATGACCCCGCAGTGGTGCACGTGAACCGCCTGCATATTTTGCAGCGGTTTCACGACTATCTTGATCGCCAGGAAACCCCACCGGAAGATGAAGATGCCTTGCGTGCCATTTATGCACAATGGCTGGAAAGAGCCTACCAGGATTTTGTGAAGTCGGATGCCAGGACAGAAAAAGTGTTCAGGGTTTTTCGTATGCAGGAGCCACAGACGGTAATGATTCCACTGTCCGACTTGTCTCAGTCCATCAAAAGCGGTGGTTGAGGCCTTATGCGTCCACGATTCGAATATGGCGACGAGGTGCGAGTGATTCGCAACGTACGGAACGACGGTACCTATCCCGGACTGGACACGGGCGTCCTGCTAGTGCGGCGGGGGAGTGTGGGCTATGTGCGCGATGTCGGCACTTTCTTGCAGGACCAGCTTATTTATTCAGTGGATTTTGTTGAAGAGCAGTGCATGGTGGGTTGCCGCGAGCAGGAACTTCAACTGGCCAGTGATCCCTGGACCCTGAACCGTTTTGAATTCCGGGAAAAGGTGACGCCCATTCTACCACTGGGCATCAAGGGCGAAGTGGTGGCCGAGCCCGGTGATGTCGGCGAGATAGAGAAGGTTTTACGCGAGATGGAAGGTGGTCCCTTTTATCACGTGCGTTTTCAGGGGCGCACCCTGATGGTGCCCGAGACCTCTCTGGACTTCAGCGAAGAATCGGGCAGGCATGGCTGATGAACATGGCGCATCAGAATACGGATGATAAGGTGTTCCAATACCATCTGTTGCGCAGTGCGCTGGAGCACTTTGGTCGTCATTCGGGCGAGCTTGATGAGGCGCAATTTCATCAGGCGCAGCAACGGGCCAGCAAGAGCTATGAACTTGAAGCGCTGGTTTTGTCATCCGCAGAAGCCAAAGGCATATTGATCCCGGAGGCACAGATCGACAACGCGGTTACGGAGATTGCGGGACGCTATGACTCGGAAGAGGCCTTTTTGGACGATCTCAGGCGCAATGATCTTGATCGCGATGCCTTGCATCGAGCATTGCATCGGGAACTACTCTTCGATGCGGTGATGCAACGGGTTGGCGCCCGTGCGGCAGACATCAATGATATCGATATGCGGCTTTTCTATGAGCTTCATAGCGAGCGTTTTCAGTCACCGGAAATTCGCACCGCCAGGCATATTCTTGTGACCATCAATGCGGATTTTGCCGAAAATACCCGTGAGGCAGCCCTGATGCGCATACAGGAGGCCGCTCAACGTCTTAAAGGAAAGGTCAACCGTTTTCACGATATCGCGCGTCGTTATTCGGAATGCCCGACAGCCATGGATGGTGGCAAGCTGGGTGAAATACGCAGAGGCAAGCTCTATCCGGAAGTGGATGCCTGCCTGTTTGCCCTGCAGGAAGGGGAGATTAGCGATGTGGTGGAATCCGAGATGGGTTTCCACATCCTGCTGTGTGAAAAAATTACGCCGGCAAAGCGCCTGGCTTATCGGCGGGCCGCGCCGAAAATCCGGGAGATCCTGCAGCAGCGTCGCCGCCGCAACTGCCAGAAGGCCTGGCTGGCGGAATTACAATCACAGAGGTGAGCATGCCAGTACAAAGCAACAAGGCGCATTGTTCCTTTTGCGGTCAGGAACAGGAAGCGGATCTGCCGCTCATTGCCGGAGAGGAGGGGCATATCTGCGAGGAGTGCGTGCGCCTGGCCTCACAGGTGGTCGCCAGCTGGGGGCGCAAGCGGGCTGCGACGCGTCCCCTGAAAAACCTGCTCAGGCCGGTGGAACTCAAGGAACGCCTTGATCATTATGTCATCGGTCAGGATCTGGCCAAGGAAACCCTCGCCGTGGCGGTCTACAACCACTATAAACGCCTGAGCATGGAAAGTGACAGCCCCCGCATGCAATCGGCCAGTGATGAAGTGGAAGTGGAGAAGTCCAATGTCCTCCTGCTTGGTCCCTCCGGTACCGGCAAGACCTTGCTGGCATCGACGCTGGCAAGGATCGTCGGCGTGCCCTTCGTCATCGCCGATGCCACCACATTAACCCAGGCCGGGTATGTGGGTGAGGATGTGGAGACCATTCTTTCGCGCTTGCTCGATGCAGCCGAAGGCAACCGTGATCTCGCTGAATGGGGCATCGTCTATATTGACGAGATCGACAAGCTGGCGCGCGCCGGGGAGTCGGCTCATGGCACTCGGGATGTGTCGGGCGAGGGTGTACAACAGGCCCTGTTAAAAATGGTCGAGGGCGCACGCATCAAACTCTCTGGCAAGGGACAGAAAGAACAGGGTGGCGGCCAGCTTATCGATACACAAAATATCCTGTTCATTGCTGGAGGCGCCTTTGCTGGCCTGGAAAAACTGCTCGAAAAGCGTCTGGGTGGACGAGCGCGAGGCATCGGGTTTCAGGCAGACTTTGCGGATACCAGCAATGCCTATGAGGCATGCAAAATTTTTGAGGAGGTAGAGCCGGACGATCTGCGGCATTTCGGACTAATACCGGAATTTATCGGTCGCTTTCCCGTGATAACCGCCCTGCATCAGCTCGATGAACAGAGCCTGGTCAAGATTCTCACCGAGCCGCGCAATGCCCTGGTTCGACAGTATCAACGTCTGTTTGAGTTCGAGGGCGTGGAATTGCATTTTACCGACGCAGCCTTGCTGGCCATCGCCCGTCAGGCCATCGATCGGGGAACCGGCGCGCGTGGTTTGCGCGGGGTGCTGGAAGGCTTGCTGCGCAAAACCATGTTCGAATTGCCTTCAAAAGAAAATGTTGCAACCTGTGAGATCAATGAAGCGGTTGTGAATGAAGGGGTGACCATGAAGCTGTCATGAGGCAACAGGGATTCGTGAATCCCGGAAGTTCAAATCGTCACACTCATAGAGTGAAGATCCTGATCAATCTCCCATGAACCGTATCCGGCTGAGGCTTAAAGATCCCGCACCCAAGCGATAGACTGTAGAAAAACATAGTAAGCGTCCGTACGCTTACGAATATTATAGTACGCTGAAACCTGAGTTATCCCCACGAATTTTTCAGGTAACTCACTGAAAAATCAGAAATTGATAGACCTTCATGGCGAATTATGATCAAATTTGTTTCTACCAAAAAGCAAATAAGACAACGCCATGAAAGCCAGTAAATTATTACACAAAAAGTTATCAACTGCATGTCCTGACATGCATGATATGAGATTAAAAGCCTTGATAGCGGGAGTGACATCCGCGTTAACAAAACATCAACTCACAGTAACGGGGTTAGGAAGGAATTTAAAGTCATATTCAAAGACCCACACCAAGCATGATATAAAACGGATGGATAGACTGATTGGAAATTCACATCTTCATGCGGAACGAAAAGAGATTTATCAGTATTTATCAGCGCAGTTAATTGGAGCTCAACAACACCCTGTACTTATAGCAGGCTGGTCTCCGATACCGGGTAATGAAATATTTCAACTGTTGAGAATATCTATTCCAATGGGAGGTCGTTCATTAACGATTTATGAAGAATGTTTTGAGGGTCTGTAATTAATTTTGTGTAAACGCTTATTCAAGTAAACTGACACCTAAAAAAGGGGTACAGAAGAATGAGCGTTTACACAAAATTAATTACAGACCCAAAGATCAGGAGTATGTCGGCTTGTGTGCCGAATTTCCAAGTTTAAGCTGGCTGGATTTCACCCCTGAAAAAGCATTAAAAGGGATTCGTGCTGTCGTCACTAACACTATAAAAGATATGAAGGCACAGCATGAAAATATACCGGAACCCCTGTCCAGCAAAAACTATAACGGTAAGTTTATGGTTCGGGTGCCACCCGAAGTTGATCGAGCCCTTGCGATTAAAGCGGCCGAATCAGGGGTGAGTCTGAACCGTCTTGCCAGCGCCAAACTTAGCGGAAATTAATAATAGTCCAGCGTCTATTTTAATAGGTATCTAAGATGAAAATCTCCAGCACCACAGCAAATAACCACAGTTGCTCATTGTCTGCTTTGGAGAAATTTCAGCGAGCTTGTATCAATAGCCCAACGGCAGCTTATGGCACATAAGAGACCTAAATAGCTGTTCCAAATACCAGATCACTTGTGAATTTCCACGTTCGTGGTGAGCCCTTCGGTTTCGCTCAGGAGAGCCTTGTCGAACCATGAGCGTGGAAATACTGTGAATAGAGTGTTTAATCTGCTTGTCTTTCGACAGGCTCA
>JASBTR010000095.1 GCA_030148325.1 Gammaproteobacteria bacterium | reverse complement strand
GCGACGCATGATCCGCCGCAGCACGTAGCCGCGCCCTTCATTGCCCGGCAGCACGCCGTCGAGCATCAGGAAGCTGGTGGCGCGAATGTGGTCGGCAATCACCTTCTGCGAGGCGCTCTCATAGGGCTTCTGATCGGCCAGCGTTGCCACTGCATCGATGAGGATGCGGAAGCTGTCGATCTGGTAGTTGTCGTGGGTGCCCTGCATCAGCGCCGCGATGCGCTCCAGCCCCATGCCGGTATCGACGCTGGGCGCGGGCAGCGGCGTCATGCGGCCGTCGGCGTGCCGCTCGAACTGCATGAACACCACGTTCCAGATTTCGATGTAGCGGTCGCCGTCCTCATCCGGCGAACCCGGTGGCCCGCCCGGGATGTGCGCGCCGTGGTCGTAGAAAATCTCGGTGCAGGGCCCGCAGGGGCCGGTGTCGCCCATGGTCCAGAAATTGTCGCTGGCGTACTCGGCACCCTTGTTGTCCCCAATGCGCACGATGCGATCGGCCGGCACGCCCACCACGTCTTTCCACAGGGCGTACGCCTCTTCATCGGTGTGGTAAATCGTCACCAGCAGGCGCGAGGGGTCGATACCCAACCAGTCCGTCGAGGTGATGAACTCCCAGGCCCAGGGAATGGCGTCCTGCTTGAAATAGTCGCCAAAGCTGAAGTTGCCCAGCATCTCGAAAAAAGTATGGTGACGCGCGGTATACCCAACATTTTCCAGATCGTTGTGTTTGCCGCCTGCGCGCACACAACGCTGGGCACTGACAGCGCGCACATAATTGCGTTTTTCCCGGCCCAGAAAGACATCCTTGAACTGCACCAGGCCGGCATTGGTAAACAGCAGGGTCGGATCATTAGCCGGCACCAATGAGCTGGAGGCGACGACTTCATGGCCACGTTCTCTAAAATACTCAAGAAAGGCGGATCTAAGTTCTGCACTGGTTTTTATACTGGTTTTCATATTATCTTTTACATTTATATTATCTTCTCTGGTTCCCACGTGACCATAGTGAATCCTTTAGTTATATGTTGGGCTTCGTTTCACTCAGCCACAACCTACGAGTTAATCTTTTTTCTGGTGCTTCAGAATATTTTCCCCATCTCTCCTGCACGGGAACGAAAGCTATAGACATATTCTCGTCACTCGTCACTCGTCACTCGTCACTTGTTCCTTCTTAAACGCCGCATTTATCTGTTCATGGCTGAAACCACGCAGTTGTAAAAATCGCGCCTGACGCATGCGCTGAGCATAGTCACTCGGCAATGCCTCGCCAAAACGCTTGCTGCGCACCCTGCATGCCAGTTCATGCCAGAGCGATTCCTGCGGATCCAGATACTGGCTGATAGTCGTCTCGCTTACACCGCGCATTTTTAACTCCGCCTGTATTTTCAGCGGACCGCTACCACGCTGTCTGCGCGCATGCACAAACGACTCGGCAAAACGCGCATCGCTGAGCAGACCCTCTTCGATCAGTTGCTCCAACGCTTCGGCGATTTCAGTTTGCCCAAAATCCCTGCGCAGCAGTTTCTGTTCAAGCTCCAGGCGGCTGTGCTCCCGTCTGGCCAGATAATTCATCGCAGATTCACGAACCGACGTTGCCATCGCGCAACCAGAAGAACTACTTACATGGATAAATAAAAAAGGGTGACCCGGTAGTCACCCCTGTAGATAACTGCATGCGTCTTATTCTTCCGCCAGCGCCACCTCTGCTTCCGGCTGGCTTTCAGACTCCGGCAGGCCCAGCAACTTTTCACGAATGCGGGTTTCAATTTCCATTGCCATAGCGGAATTTTCCTTGAGGAAGTTGCGCACATTGTCCTTGCCCTGACCAATACGCTCACCGTTGTAGCTGTACCAGGCGCCGGCCTTGTCGACCAGGCCTTCTTTCACGCCCAGATCGATAATTTCACCTTCACGGGAAATGCCTTCACCATACAACAGATCAAAGACTACCTGCTTAAAGGGGGGGGCAACCTTGTTTTTCACTACTTTGACACGGGTCTCGTTACCGATGATTTCATCTCCCTTTTTCAGGGCGCCGATACGGCGAATATCCAGTCGCACCGAGGAATAGAATTTCAGTGCATTGCCGCCTGTCGTCGTTTCAGGGTTACCGAACATAACACCGATTTTCATGCGGATCTGGTTAATGAAAACTACCATAGTATTCGAGCGTTTGATGTTGCCGGTCAGTTTACGCAACGCCTGGGACATCAGCCGGGCCTGCAGGCCCATATGGGAATCGCCCATATCACCCTCAATTTCCGCTTTCGGGGTCAATGCCGCCACCGAGTCGACAACTACGATATCCACCGCACCGGAGCGCACCAGCATATCGGTGATTTCTAGCGCCTGCTCACCGGTATCCGGCTGAGAAATCAGCAGTTCATCCACATCCACACCCAGTTTTTCCGCATACACCGGATCCAGCGCATGTTCGGCATCGACAAACGCCGCTGTGCCCCCGCTTTTCTGACATTCTGCAATCACCTGCAGGGTCAGCGTAGTTTTACCCGAGGACTCAGGACCATAGATTTCAACTACCCGCCCCTTGGGCAGACCGCCTACGCCCAGTGCGACATCCAGACTGATTGAGCCGGTGGAAATGGTTTCTATATCCCTGGCCGCACTATTGTCACCCAGGCGCATGACTGCGCCCTTGCCAAACTGCTTTTCAATCTGGCTCAGGGCCGCGCTTAATGCTTTTTGCTTGCCGTCATCCATTTTTATCAACCTCTCTTGCTATGTGTAATCAGGAAACCCTGTCCCTGGTCTCCGCCCCGAATTTTCTTGACAGATTCTATAACTTTTACTGCGCCATTATTCCATAGATTGGGTCTCGGGGTCAGCACTGATTCATACACCATCAGTTCAGACGCCATTTTTTCACAATTCGGTATTGTGCCCCTGCGGGCAGGGTTTTTGAGGCCACCAGGACGAACTCCCGCACCGGCCAGACAAAATCAGGGCAAGACAGATTCGCCGGCGCCCGAGCCACCTTTCGCAGCAGGGTCAGATGCGCACAAAAGGAACGCGAATCGGTGTTCAAACCACAATCTGCGGCAATCTGCTGCAGGGCAGTGACCAGCGCCTGCAGCGCGGCTGGCGAGGCATTCGGCTGCAACCAGATCATGCGCTGCTTATGCCGGTAAACCAGTTTACTGAAGTCCAGTTCAAACCCCGTCAGCGCCAGTGCCGCGGCCGACTGCTCGATACAACGCTGCACCTCCTCACCCACCTGCCCCAGAAACAGCAGGGTCATGTGCAAATTGTCTGCTGGCAGCAGACGCGCCGGTTTTTCAGCCCGCAGTGACCGCGCATGGTTAAATATATGTTTCTGCAGCTCCACCGATGGCCAGAGTGCAAAAAAAAGGCGCTGGCCTGAGGACAGTCTGGACTCAGGGTGCGAATCGGGTTCAGGTTTGCTCATTCAGGATCGCCAGCACGCCCTGCAGCGCATATGCTACGGCCTGACGCCGCACCGCATCCCTGTCACCGGCGAAAATCTGCTGCCGGGAAACCCGTTCGATCCGGCCCGCTTTAGTTGTCCTCGCCCAGGCAAACCAGACCAGACCAACCGGTTTGTCTTCGCTGCCGCCACCTGGGCCGGCTATTCCGCTGATTCCAAGGGCAATATCGGCCTGACTGTGAGCCACGGCACCGTCGGCCATGGCCCGAACCACCGCTTCGCTAACCGGACCATGGCGATTCAGCAAGCCGGCATCTACGCCCAGCATCTCCTGCTTGGCCTGGTTGGTATAGGTAACAAATCCCCGGTCGAACCAGTGTGAACAGCCGGGAATATCAGTAAGGGACTTGGCGACCCAACCACCGGTGCAGGATTCCGCACAGGCCAGCATCAAATCCTGCGCCACAAGGGCGTCCCCCACCTGCGTGGCCAGTTTCTGTAACTGTGTATCTGTAAATGAAACAACGGTCATGGCAAATATTGAATATGAAGTTCTAATAAGGAAATTCAGTTGTTCTCGCAACGGAAAAAAACAGACTGCTTCCTGACCTCTGGCGGGAGTTCTTCCTGCTATGGAAACTAACTGGCTAGTCGTCCAGAATTTCCTTGATCACCGCGCCGATTTCATAGCCATCAGCATGGCGCTGCTTGCTCACTCTCACCACCCTGACATTGGCATGCAGGGGTGGCGTAACGTTGTTTTCCGGTCGAATCCGGACCTCTACCCTGTCATCCACTTCCAGTGAACGATCGGCAATAAACATCATCCCTCGGCCGCTCAGATTGGTGACTTTTCCACACTCGTCCTGACCCGAACCAGCCAGACTGTACTGCATCTCACAGTCTACGCTGATACGAATAAAATCCCGTTTTTCGTCATATTCCCGCGGCATGTCTCCCCCTCTCCAGATATGGCTCGGACCTCTATCACATTTTTATTCTGCAGCGCTGGTGATATTCAAACCACACTGTGGTCAGTTCTCTCCACTTTAGGAGATTTTCCAGCTATTTTGCAAGCCCCGGGATTTATCTACAAAGATCAGCGTCCACCGCCTGTCAAGCTATATTTCGGATAAAAACCGCGACCAATCTCTAAAATTTCTAAATATATCAGGGTAAACGCCGATAAATAAATGAATCGTCACCGCATGAATTAGTGCTCTGCCTGACCGACATCAATTGACTGAACTCTACCAAAAGGACTATTTTTTTTATGTTTATTAAGTGGTTAAAGATGAAAAACAAATTTAAGAACCTATCGATTTCCAGCAAAATCAATTTTACCCTTCTATTTGTCTTCGCCATCATTCTCACGATCAGCGTTCTGCACATGATCAGCAATGAACGCGCCATGGTGGAAGAAACAATTGAGCAACAGAGTAAGGACGCCGCCGACAGCTATTTTGACTCCATTAACACCATGATGCTGACCGGCACCATGGGCAGACGCGAACTACTGCGCAACAAACTGCTGGAGCACCCCAACGTAGCCGACGCCCGCATTCTGCGCAGTGCGGCCGTTAGCGAACTTTTTGGCCAGGGCCTTGCCAGTGAACAGGTGCAGGACGAACTGGACAGGCGGGCATTGCAGGGCGAAGCCATCGTCCAGCTCGATGACACCGACAACGGGCGTATCCTGACCGTCATTAATCCGCTGAGGGCGAGTAATGACTTCCGTGGCACCGACTGCCTCGGCTGCCACACCAACGCCAAATCCGGAGATGTCATCGGCGCGGTGCGCATCAGCTATTCGCTCAGGGAGCTTGATGCGATGATCAACCATAACCTGCTCAGCTCGGCCCTGATTCAGGCCACACTCTTTGGCCTGGGTCTGCTGCTGATGGTCTTCATCCTGCGCTTTATTATCAGCAAACCACTCAAAAATCTGCGTCATACCATTGAAATAATCGACCAGCAGGCTGACCTTCAGCAACGCGTGAATATCTATGCCGAAGGCGATGAAATTGGCAAAGTTTCCCAGGCTTTCAATAATATGCTGGGAAAATTCCAGCATAGTCTGCAACAGGTCAGCAATGTCACCCAGCATATTACCTCGATTGCGGACAACATCGCTGAAGTCTCCGAAGAAACGGAGCAAAGCACACGTACCCAGTGCAATGAAACGGCTCAGGCCGCTACCGCCATTAATGAAGCCACTGCCAGCACCGAGGAAATTGCCAGCAACACCAGTGAAGCCGCACAGTCGTCACAGGCGGCCACTGACAGCGCCCGATCCGGTGCCCTGATCTCCACCAATGCGCTGGGCAGCATCGATATGCTGACCAGTGAAATGAACCATGCCGCAGAAACCATCAGCAAACTCGATTCCGAGAGCGAGAACATCGGCGTGGTGCTCGATGTGATTAGCAAGATTGCTGAACAAACCAACCTGCTGGCCCTGAATGCAGCCATCGAAGCCGCCCGCGCGGGCGAACAGGGGCGAGGCTTTGCCGTGGTTGCGGATGAAGTTCGCAACCTGGCCTCCCGCAGCCAGGAATCCGCGTCACAGATTCATGCAATGGTAGAATCATTACAGGCCGGCGCCCGCGAGGCCGTCACCGCAATGGAGACGGCCAGCAAACAGGCCGAGGCCTGTTCTGAACAGGTCGAGGAAACAGCCGAATCCCTGGCCATGATATCCGGCAATGTCAGCGATATATCCGAGCGCAATATCCAGGTTGCCGCAGCCGCTGAAGAACAACGCGCGGTGATGGAAGAAAGCAACCGCAACCTCGCCAGCATCAACGAACTGGCGGAAAAAACCGCCGCCGGCGCCAGCCGCACGGCGCAGGTCAGTGAAGAACTGCTGCATCAGTCGCAGCGAATGCAGGAGTTGGTGGCGAAATTCAAAATCGGATAAGCCTGAAAATTAAAAAATGAACCACAGAGGACACGGAGAACACAGAGAAAGATATTGATGGCTTTGCGCGCCATCTTAACTTTAGTCTCTTTGGGTTTAACTCTCCACAGCTTGCATTGTTAGGTGCAGCTTTCACCCACAGGGCACACCATGAATCGCACAGGTTCGCCTGAAGGCGAACCTGCCCCACCGCTTAAGGTGGGGTAGTTTATTTATCCTCTGTGCTTAAATAATTTTCCTCCCTCACCCCAGGCTCAGCTATAGGCGTCCATCCCGCTTTCAGATACACTTTCCAACATGGACGCTACGCTCGCCAAGGTAAAATCCCATACGCCTATGATGCACAGGTGTTACGGCATTGTTTATTAAGCATTTATTGGAATGTCGATTTAAAAGCTACACTATAGGTTACAGTTTTTAAGATTTTAAAAATTCTGATGCTAAAACAACTGCGTATTGATGATGCCGCTGCCCTGTGTGGTATTTCGATTCAACTACTCTCAGACCCGGGGAATGGTCACCGCTCTATCGGGCTGATTAAGGCTCTGGCGATCATCTGTTTCTCAGTAAGTACTTATGGGTTAGGGTAAACACTGCGGCTTCTTTTGAGTAAATCGCGTCTTGTCTGTCTATAGTCCCTGATTCCCTTTTTTGGGAAACACCGAACGAAAGTATTCCCAGCTCGCGCGCCACCTCCGTGGCGGGACGACTCCAAACCAGAGCAAATAACTCCACAAAAGACAAGTTGGTATCTATCAACGTTTGGTATCAGGAGTGCTCGCAAAACACCGCCTGCCCCTCTCTGATCAGACGAATCCCTCTTCACAGCTACAAGCTTGTTTGGCCTGTTGAAGAAACAGAGAACTCCAAAGAATCGCATGTGGTTGGTTGGGCGACCACTATCAATATCGATTTCGCTCGACTCATTCCGACATAGAGAAGTTCTTCACTGGATTCTAAATCCAACCCATCGAGCCCCCAAAGAATCACTACCGCTGACTCCAGGCCCTTAAACCGCTGAATCGTATCGATAAGAACGGAATTTTCGTGAGGGTAGCCCTCTTCCGCCCAAACTGCCGGTTTTGGTAACGGTAATTTCTTTAGCATCCCGTAGTAATCTGCCTTATGTAATGCATCGCCAATCAAGACAACGACATCCCCGGGTGACACATTTTCTCTTGCGATGAGGTCAACTATTCGAGCATTTATCTTCTTTGCTTGCGCTTCCAGTCCGTTGACACATTCAAATTGAACGTCTTCTCCATCATTGTCAGGGGGATCGACAGGCACGCCTCTGTAGTGGGCATAGGCTAGTTTATGAATCTGCGTTGTGTTCCGACAATTCGTCGTAAGGGTAAAGGGTTCCTCCTGGATTGGAAAAGTCCCCGCTCTCGCATAGATGTTTTGATTATCGTCGTAGAAAACATAGAAAGGGCTTTGATCATAATCGGTTAATAACAGCTCCAACGGGACCCAATACTCCTCTCTGAAATCCTGCCCCTCGTCACAGACGATTGCTTCATAGCGGTCTTCCAGAATTTCGAGTGAATATGCCAGCGCATTGGGAAAATGGACATCGTATAGGTTT
>JASBTR010000091.1 GCA_030148325.1 Gammaproteobacteria bacterium | reverse complement strand
CGCTCTTGCCGAGACCCCCAGCCAGGTTTTATCCGGCGCCCGATAGTTGGCGGGAATAGTATTGACGATGGCATCCGGCAGGGGTTTGAACAGATTAAATTCACTGCCTTTTTGCAGGTTGCCGGCATCATTGCTGATATAGACATCCGCCTGGGTGCGCGCGCCTTCGAGTTTGAGCTTGTTCAGCAATGAGGTTGAGCTGCCTGAATGCAACACCGCCTTGATACCGGTTTTTGCGGTAAATGCCTTCACTACCGGCTTGACGAACTTGTCACTGCGACCGGAGAAAATCACCAGGGTATCTGCCGCCAGTGCAGACTGCGCACAGAGCAACACCATAATCAGACTGATAAGAAATCGGGAAAAATAGGTCATGGTTTCTCTACTCTATATAATAGATGGTTCAACAATCGGATTTGATAATAATTCTCATTATCCCACAAATAGCGCTGTTCAGGCCAGTGATAGCACGACACTGGGGCATAGCAAGGCTGGTTATTGATGGGTTTCCCTCTGGACTTCGCGCTTTGCTCTACCCATCCTACTCTATTACCACATACCGTAGGATGGGTAGAACGAAGTGAAACCCATCATATTCTGCGACCCGAATGTGGCTCACTGATACTCTTATCCACGCCGTCCTCCGTTGCCCTCATTCACCAGTGCGCTAATAGTCAGCCCCTGCACCAGGATCGAAAACACCACCACCGCATAGGTGATAGCCAGGATCACGTCCCGCTCCACACCTAACGGCAACGACAGGGCCAGTGCGACTGAAATACCGCCACGCAGGCCAGCCCAGGTCATAATCTCCAGCACCCGTGGGCTGAAATCTCGAAAACGACGTAACAGGGTTACCGGTATACCCACGCTGATATAACGCGCCGCCAGCACCAGCGGAATAATCACCAGCGCGGCCAGTAGATACTCCCCCCTGAAACTCAGCACCAGAATTTCCATGCCGATGAGTACAAACAGCACCGCATTCAATACTTCATCCACCAGTTCCCAGAACATATCCAGATGCTTGCGGGTTTTCTCGGTCATAGCCAGACTGCGGCCGTGATTGCCAATGATCAGTCCGGCAACGACCATCGCAATCGGCCCTGAAATATGTAGCTCATTAGCCAACGCATAGCCGCCCATAACCAGGGCCAGCGTCAGCAACACCTCGACCTGATAATTGTCAATCTGTCGCAGCATTCTGAAAACCAGATAGCCCGACAACAAACCAAAGACCAGTCCCCCGCCGACTTCCTGCAAGAGCAACAGGCTGATCGACTGCGCATCCGCCTCATGTCTGCCCGTGGCAATCCCCAGCAGCACCAGGAAAATCACCACTCCCACACCATCGTTAAACAGGGACTCGCCGGCGATTTTGGTTTCCAGACTTTGATTGACACCCGCTCCTTTCAGTATGCCGATAACCGCAACCGGATCAGTGGGCGAGATCAGAGCCCCGAACACAAGGCAATAAATAAAGGAAATGTCCAGTCCCAGCCCATTGAGCACCACCCAGCTCATGCCACCGACAAGAAAGGTTGAAACCAGAATGCCCACGGTAGCCAGGAACAGGATGACCCATTTCTGCCTGAACAGATCATTCAGACTGACATGCAGGGCTGCCGCAAATAACAGGAAACTGAGCATGCCCTGCATCAGGGCTTCGTGGAAATCTATGCTACGCAGCATTTTTTCCGCATGTGTCCCCAGGTGGGTAAGTTCCAGAAAATCCGCCGCCAGCAACCCCAGAGAAATACTCAGGGCGATGAGCATAATACCAATGGTGGTAGGAATTTTTAGATAGCGATAATTCAGATAGCTGAACAGAGCGGCCAGACTGATAAGAACAGCAGTGGTATTTAAAAAATCCATACTTAATCTCTACAGCTCATGCCCTACATATAAACCCAGGCGCCATTACCTGCCCAACGCCCTTTGCATAAAGGCATGTTTCAACGGTGTGATTCGGTCGGTCATATTCAGGCCGGTATTGCGCAGCCAGCGAACAAACTGCGAACGACTGCTGAACAGCAACTTGAAACTGTCCATGCTGAACAGCATGGCGCGATTATCGGCGCGCCGCCAGCGTTCATAGCGGCGCAGTACGCTATAGCTGCCCGGATCACGATGTTTGCCGTGCGCCTCCAGCAGCACTTCGGCCAGTGAGGCCGCATCGGCCATACCCAGGTTCACTCCCTGCCCTGCCAGCGGATGCATCATGTGCGCGGCATCGCCGACCAGTGCCAGTCGCGGCCGAATATAATGCAGCGTTTCAAAATAGCGCAGGGGAAACACGGCGCGCGGTCCGACTTTTTCAATTGCACCCAGGCGGTGTTCAAAACTTGCCGCCAGCTCTTCGGCAAAGGCCGATTCATCCAGTGCTGCCAATGCTTTCGCATGTTCATGTGACGTCGACCAGACAATAGAACTGTGGCCATCCGTCAGTGGCAGAAACGCCAGCGGTCCATCGGGCTGAAAACGCTGCCAGGCGGTTTCCTGATGGTGTCTTTCGGTCTTCACCCAGGTCACCAGCGCGCTTTGATCATACTCCCAGCCATGAATACCTGTCCCGGCCTGCGTTCGCACCCAGGAACGACCGCCATCAGCAGCGACGATTAGCTTTCCCTGTATCAGGGTTCCATCGGCGAGCGTCAAACGGACATGGTCTTCGCCAATCTCCAGTTTTTTCATCTCAATCGGGCAAAGCAGACTGACATTATCCAGTTCGGCCAGCCGCTGGTGCAATGCTTTAACGATAACCCGGTTCTCGATGATATGACCCAGATCCGGCTCGCCCAGTTCGGCGCTGTCAAAATGCACATGACCATTACCACTGGCGTCCCAGACCTGCATTTCACGATAGGGACTAAGGCGTTGCGCTTCGATAAAGGGCCAGACCTGCAACTCATCTAACAGGTTTTGCGAAGCGCGGGTGATCGCACTGACGCGAATATCGTAGCCTTCATCGGGCCATTCAAATTCAGGACAACGCGCATCCAGCAGGGCGATGTGTAAATTCGATTTTGCCAGCGCACAGGCCAGGGTCGCACCGACCATGCCCGCACCGACAATAATGACGTCATATTCTTTCGTGTTTTCCGTAGAGGTATTCTTCATAAGGGCAGTCCCCGACTCAGACGCGGCTGCTTGCCGATATAACCCATGGCGTGACGGGCCAGACGTTTTTTCAGCGGCGGCAGAATGTCCAGCGCCAGCAATCCAATGTTTCGCGCCAGCGCCAGTGGCGGAAAATTATTGGAAAAAATTCTTACCAGACTGTCGGTGGACAACGCGGTCTGCCACTGATCGCGCCGTCGCCAGCGCGCATAGTCCTGTAAATTTTCCAGCTTGCCGGGATCTTCCCCCTTTCGCCGCGCATCGACTATAACCTGCGCCAGCACCGCCGTATCACGCAAACCAAGATTAAAACCCTGTCCGGAAACCGGGTGCAGGGAATGGGCGGCATTGCCGATAATAGCCAGACGCGGACGCACCGACTCACGCGCCTGCAGAAATTTCAGCGGATAAACATGGCGCACACCAGCTTTAACAAAACGCCCGGCGCGGCGACCGAAACGTTCCTGCAACTGCTGTAAAAATGCCGCCTCATCCAGTGCCGCAATCGCTTCAGCCCGTTCGGGTGATTCAATCCAGACAAGTGCGTAAAGATGCTCCTGATCGCTGCCTGTGTGATCACAGGTGGGCAACAGGGCCATGGGACCGCTATCGGTAAAGCGTTCATACGCGATATGCCGATGTGGCCGGTCGCAGGCAACATTGGCGATCAGCGCGCTTTGCCCGTAATTCATCCTGATGGTTTTGATACCGGCCAGCTCACGCAGCCGTGATTCACCGCCATCGGCGGCAACCACCAGTTTTGCCTGCAGGTTTTCACACTTGCCATCCCGGTTAATACTGACCGTGGCTGAATCGCTATCCGCTTTAAAATCCTCAACCCGGGCCGGACAGATTAAATCGATATTGTCACGCTTATTTATACAGGCGCTTAACACCTCACCGATCACCCGGGTTTCCACCACGTAGCCCAGCGCCGCCACACCCTGCTCGCGACAGTCCATGTGCGTCGACCCCATATGTCCACGATCCGACACATGGATGCGTTCGATCGGCATCACGCCCAACGCCTGCATTTCTGCCCACAGATCCAGGGTCTGAAAAATCACCCGCGAACTGTCCGACAACGCCACCGTGCGCGCATCGAAACTGGGCTGCTGCGCTGAATCAAACGGCGTGCTTTCCACCACTGCAATGCGTAGCTTTGCACCCTGCGCCTGACTCAGGGCGCAGGCCAGACTGGCGCCGACCATGCCGCCACCCACGATCAGAATGTCATAGTCTATAGAGGATTCCGGGGCTGTCATTTTGTTGCCTTGCGTGTTCCTGCGGATTTTGTTTTCGGTTTTGCCCGGCGCGAGGGTTTAACACCCGCCATCAGCGCCTCAATCTCATCGACCGTCTTGGGTACACCTGCCGAAAGTATTTCGTGCCCATCCCGGGTTACCAGCACATCGTCCTCGATGCGAATGCCGATGTTCCACCATTTTTTCGCCACCCCTTTGCTCTCAGCCGGAATATACAGGCCAGGCTCCACAGTCAGGGTCATGCCCGGTTCCAATACCCGCCACTCGGTGTCAATCTTGTAGTCACCCACGTCATGCACATCCATACCCAACCAGTGGCCGGTGCGATGCATGTAAAAACGGCGATAGGCCTGTTTCTTCAACAGGGTTTGCAGAGAACCTTTCAGCAGCCCCAGATCTTTCAGGCCCTGGGTAAATACCTTGACCGCGGCTTCATGGGGATCGTTCCAGTGATTACCCGGCTGCACCTGTTCGATCGCCGCGTATTGCGCCGCCAGCACCAGTTCATACAGTGCTTTCTGCGCCTTGCTAAAGCGGCCGTTAACCGGAAAAGTTCGAGAAATATCGGCCGCATAACAGTCGATTTCAGCGCCGGCATCGATCAACACCAGATCGCCATCCTTCATTTTCGCACTGTTTTCCACATAATGAAGAATACAGCCGTTGACGCCACTGCCAACAATGCTGGCATAGGCGGGAGAACGGGCGCCGTGATACATAAAGGTATGCAATAGCTCCGCTTCCAGCTGGTATTCCATCATTCCCGGCTTGCAGTGCTGCATGGCCCGGCAGTGGGCTTCGGCAGAAATTTTCGCCGCCCTGCGCATGGCACGGAGCTCAAAACTGCTTTTATACAGGCGCATGTCATGCACCAGATGATCCAGGGCGACGAATTCACCCGGCGTATGAATGCCCGCGCGGCTCTGCTTGCGCAGACGGTTAACCCAGCCGATCAGGCGCTGATCGAAATCCGGGTGCGCACCCATGGTGTAAAACACCCGCGACTTGTTTTCCAGCAGGCCCGGTAAAATATCGTCGATATCATCGATCGGAAAACAGTCATCGGCGTGATACTCGGAAACCGCCCCTTCCTGCCCGGCGCGCGGGCCATTCCAGGTTTCCATTTTTGGATCATTCTCGCGGCTAAACAGGATGTATTCGCCGTGCTCGCGTCCCGGAATCAGCACTGCCACGGCCTCCGGCTCCGGAAAACCGGTCAGATAGAAAAAATCACTGTCGGGGCGGTAGGGGTACTCCACATCCCGGTTGCGGATATATACTGGCGCAGTCGGCAGAATGGCCACCGAATGTTCATCCATCGCGTCCATGAGACGGCGGCGGCGGCGCTTGAATTCCTGGACACTCATTACATCATTACACTCTTTATTATATGTAAGCTGTATTTCGCACCATATCGCCCATAGCCGTGGATTTCAATGCAGGGTGTTTGAATCAACGGCTTCCTTCAGATCACGGATTTCCTCACGGAACAGCAATACCCCCATGCGCACATACTCGATCAGGTCTGACAAGGTATTCTCATCCTGCGAGTTATCCGTATCGAAATCAGCAACATGGGTAAACTCCAGCAGGTCGTTGACAAAGTCCGGCAACTCACCAGGCAATTTGCCCGGATCGACGATGCCCCCTAACGAGATACCCATGAGAAAGCCCTGACACCAGTGACCCAGGGCTTCGATCCGCACTGCCAGCGCTGAATCATCATCCGGTAACAGCAGATGAAAAGAAAAATCGGGGCTTTTCATCTGTTCCTCTGTACCGGTATAGACGACCTGTAGCGTTTCCAGCGCTTCCTGCGCCAGTAGATCCCCCGCTTCCACCTCTGGCACAGAGTGCGCCAACCACTGGCTTTGCGCATTTTCATCCTGCACGGCCAGCAATCCACACAATACGCCATGACATTCCGCGCTCTCTATGCCTGCATGCAGACGCATTAGCATCTCGTTTATTTGCTCATAATCCATTTCTGTTCCTGCCCATTATTTACAGATTTGTCTATTGTACCGTTGACCCTGCCTGTCTGCCGCTCTATATTGATCATAAATGATGATAAAAAACGGGTAATACGCATCTATGGATGAAATAGATCTGAAAAAACTTGAAACACGTGTTGATGACCTCATCAAGGCTGTTGACAGATTACGTTCAGAAAACAAAACCCTGCGTGAAAGTCAGACGCATCTGTTGACCGAGCGTAATCAGTTACTGGAAAAAACTGAAACCGCCCGCACCCGGGTGGAATCAATGATTAATCGTCTAAAGGCAATGGAAAATGAACACTAACACCGATTCCAGAGCAGTTACTGTCCATATCCTGGATAAGGAATATATGGTTTCCTGCAGTGATGGAGAACAGCATGATCTGATGCGCTCGGCAGATTATCTTGACAAGAAAATGCGTGAAATCCGGGAGCACGGAAAAATCATCGGCTCCGATCGCATTGCAGTGATTGCCGCACTCAATATCTCTCATGAGCTACTGACGCAGGATGGCAATCAGGAGAAAATAGACAGCAATATCGGCGTCCGCCTGAAGAATCTTCAGGAAAAAATTGAAGATACGCTGTTTGAAAGCCAGCAACTGGAATTCTAAATAGCTGTTCCGAATTCCTGTCCAGTAAAACCGTTCGCCCTGAGCCCTTCGTTAAACTCAGGAGAGCCTTGTCGAAGGGTGAATAGCATTAAATATTGCTATTTCAGGCTTTGCATTCATGGTTCGACAAGGCTCTCCTGAGTTTAACGAAGGGCTCACCACGAACGTGATCTGTATAGTGGACAGGAATTCGGAACAGTTATTTAGCGGCTTCACTCGGTTTCACGATTTGGGTGGCTACTGCGATATTCGTTTGCTGATTGGGGTATTCTTGAGCCGTAATTAAAACCCTTGGGGGCAATTTCTCGATATTGTGTGCATGTCCGCTCGACGGAAAGCCTGATGTATCGGATACGCTCCCACTTGAACTTCAGGTTCGAGACGAAAATCGCGACGGTATAGGTGGTAGCCACCCTCCTTAATACATAGATGACTATCTGTTCAGACTCCCGTTCCACGCTGAGAAGGCAAATGCGAAAACAGCGGCGCATGCTTTCGGAGTCTGAACGCCAGATACGTGCACTAAAATTATCCCGCCTGATTGCCTCCTCCCGCATATTTCAAAAAAGCCGTTCTATCGCCTTTTATCTGCCCAATGATGGTGAAATTGATCTGCAATCCCTGATCAAACTGGCCTGGAAACAGAAAAAACGCTGTTATCTGCCGGTACTTGGCCTCAAACACAGCCGCAGTCTCTGGTTTTTGCCCTATACACCAGGCACACCGCTATACCGCAACAGTTTTGGCATCAATGAACCCGTGCATAAACGCAGTACCCGCCTGTTCAGGGTCAAATCGCTTGATCTTGTCTTCATGCCGCTGGTTGCTTTTGATGAACAGGGTAATCGCCTGGGCATGGGCGGTGGATTCTATGATCGTACGCTCGCCTACCTGCATAACCGTAAGCAATGGCGTAAACCACATCTCATAGGCACCGCATTCAGCTTTCAGAAAGTAAAATTACTCGATACCCGTATCTGGGACGTGCCTCTGGAAGGCATTGCCACTGACAAAGAATTCCGAATTTTTTCCCACACGCCTGTCTGAACACATGCTATTGACAAACAACCCCGCTGCAAGCTGGCGGGGAATTAATTGCAGATTCGCCTTCAGGCAAACCTGTGTGGCTCAAGCCGCACCTACAATAGTGCTTCGCTGCACGCTGGCGGGGTATTAATTGTAGGTTCGCCTTCAGGCGAACCTGTGCGGCTGAAGCCGCACCTACGATAGTGCTTCGCTGCAAGCAGCGGGGAATTAAACTCTCAGCGATTAAGTACCATTGACCCGGTGGGCACTCACACCATGCACCACAGGCACTTCCTTTGGTCGCCCACCTTACGCGATTAGATTATTTTGGGAATTGTGCTGAATAGTTGCAAAATTTTTTATATTTCAATAAATATTCGTAATTACAGCATGATTTTTATAAACGATTTGTTCAAATTTGGAATATTTATCGCAAATACCCGAAAATTTTCTATACAAACTATTACTTCAGCTAAAAATAATCATCATTAACGCTGAAAAACTAAATAATTTTGCACTGTGTCCGCTAACAAACAGTTAGTTTTGCAAAATGCATAACAAAAACAGCTGAAAAAACACTTCCTGCTATAAAACACTAACGTTAACTCTGCTTTTCAAGCCGCTGTAGTTATGTTTTTTTATCAATCGCAAACAAAAAAGCGTAAAAAAACATATCATACACACTTCAATCACCAATATTCATACATAACAATGAGTAACAACGTTAATTTAATAAACATTACTAGCATTTTAATATAACTTAGCTATACTCCCCCTAAACTCAAGTGTATAAACCGGAGGGTTGTGTATGGCCATTAAAAAGAAAGGCAAAAAGAAGGTAGCGAAGAAAAAAGTCGCTAAGAAAAAGGTAATCAGGAAGAAGGTAGCAAAAAAGAAAGTCGCTAAGAAAAAAGTAGCGAAGAAGAAGACCAGGAAAAAGGCAGCCAAGAAAAAAGCCGCCAGGAAAAAGGCGAAAAAGAAGGTAGCTAAGAAAAAAGCCAAGAAAAAGGTCGCTAAGAAAAAAGCCAAGAAAAAGGCAAAAAAGAAGGTAGCTAAGAAAAAAGCCAAGAAAAAGGCCAGGAAAAAAGCTGCCAAAAAGAAAGGCAAGAAAAAGGCAGCCAGACGCAAATAGTCTAATCGTCTGCCGATAAAGAAAAAGGGTCTGTTCATACAGACCCTTTTTTTATTGCCGGCGTCCTAGAATCTCGTAAATTTTCAGCTTAGAAACAGCGCATAAGCCGGATTATTACTTTCATCCCAGTAACGGTAGTTCAATTCCTGCAAAAACTGCTGCAATTCTCCACTTTCATCCGGCGGCACCTGCATCCCTACCAGTACCCGGCCGTAGGCTGCCCCATGATTACGATAATGAAACAGGCTGATGTTCCAGTGCTGCCCCATCTTGTTCAAAAAGCGTAACAGCGCCCCTGGACGCTCAGGGAATTCAAAACGATACAGGCATTCATGCTCGACACCATCAACGCGCCCTCCAACCATATAACGAATATGCATTTTCGCCATTTCATTGTCCGTCATATCCAGACAGGGATAACCTTCTGCTTCCAGCCGTTCGAGTAGAACCGTCTTGTCTTCCTCCCCGCCGGGCATCTGCACCCCCACGAAAACATGTGCTTTTTCAGGATCCGAATAGCGATAATTGAATTCAGTTACACCCTTGAGACCAATCACCTCACAGAAACGACGAAAACTACCCGGCTCCTCTGCAATGGTCGCAGCAAACAGTGCTTCCCGTCGTTCACCCAGTTCTGCTCGCTCTGCAACATGCCGCAGACGATCAAAATTCATATTCGCGCCGCTATCAATGGCAACCAGTGTTTTGTCGCGTATATTTTCCCGCTCGACATATTTTTTCATGCCCGCCACGGCCAGCGCACCCGCCGGTTCGGTAATCGAGCGAGTATCATCAAAAATATCCTTGATTGCCGCACAAATTTCATCAGTGCTGACCAGAATAACCTCATCAACATACTCCTGCGCCAGACGAAAAGGCTCTTCACCAACCTGACGCACAGCGACCCCATCGGCAAAAATTCCTACCTGCTCCAGAACAACCCGCTCACCCTGTGCCAGTGCTTCATACATGCACGGTGCATCATCCGGCTCTACGCCGATCACGCGCGTATCCGGTGAGTGAGTTTTGAACCAGACTGCGATTCCCCCAATCAGGCCGCCACCGCCTACCGGCACGAAGATCACATCGATAGCCTGTTTTTGTTCGAGTAGCTCTCGAGCGATGGTGCCCTGCCCGGCAATCACCAGTGGATCATCATAGGGGTGAATAAAAGTCAGCCTGCGTTCAGCAGCAATGGCTTTGGCATGATCACAGGCATCATCGTACGTGTTGCCATGCAAAACGACCTCTGCCCCCATTTCACGCACCGAGCTGACCTTGATGTCCGGTGTCGTTTTTGGCATGACTATCACAGCCTGCAAACCAAGTTTGCGCGTAGACAGTGCGACACCCTGAGCATGATTGCCGGCCGAAGCAGCAATCACACCACAGGCGCGCTCCTGGGGGGAAAGGTTGACAATCTTGTTATACGCCCCCCTTAATTTAAAGGAATAAACCGGCTGCTGATCTTCTCGCTTCAAAAAGACCGCGTTTTCCAGCCGCCGACTCAGCACCAGTGCTGCATCCAGTGAGGTCTGCTTCGCTACCTCATAAACCGGGGCGGCGAGGATCATAGCGGGATAATCGTGATTCATTAAATTTTTTACTCCGGATATCACGCTCCAGCTGCGCGGTGCTGGATACCTGTGGTCAGATACTAATATAATAGTCTATTGTAACTGCTCGGCGCAATTGCCAATATGAGCTAGTCGCCCAGGGCTATTAGATGTAGGTTGCTCATTCCTCTGAATGGCGCAAATCGGCCTGCTTCAAGGTATTGACCCTTGTAGGTGCGCCTTCAGGCGCACAGAATGATTAATTATGCGATAAAATATACATTATTTAACCCCGGTTGTTCGCCTGAAGGCGAACCTACAGGTAAACAAATTCATTAAGAACTAACCTGTTAAGCAACAATAGCACGCACACAGTTTTAGAAAAAAAATTTTTACGCAGGAGAAAAAACATGACCCAGGACGAGCTTAAGCAGGAAGTCGCCAAAGCCGCTATTGAATATGTAAAGGCAGGAACCATTATTGGCGTTGGCACCGGATCAACCGCGAATTTCTTCATCGACGAACTGGCTAAAATTAAAGGCAAAATCGATGGTGCGGTAGCCAGTTCTATTGCTACCGCGGACAGACTCAAAGGCCACGGCATTCCGGTCTATGATCTCAATGATGTCAACGGCCTGTCTGTCTACGTCGATGGCGCCGATGAATCCAATAAATACCTGCACCTGATCAAGGGCGGCGGCGGTGCGCTGACCCGAGAGAAAATCGTCGCCGCAGCAAGTGAAAAATTTGTCTGTATCGCCGATGGCTCCAAGCTGGTCGATGTGCTGGGCGCCTTTCCCCTGCCCGTCGAAGTCATTCCCATGGCGCGCAGCATGGTCGCACGCGAGCTGGTCAAGCTCGGCGGTCAGCCGGTATTGCGTGAAGGTTTCACCACCGACAACGGTAATGTCATTCTGGATGTACACAATATGGAAATCATGGAGCCGACAAAACTGGAGCAGGATCTGAACAATATCCCAGGCATTGTCACCAACGGTCTATTTGCCTTACGCCCTGCTGATGTACTATTATTGGGTACTGAAGATGGGGTAAAAAAACTACAGTAGACTCGCCGTGGTGAAACCAGCGGTGAGGACTATTCCTGACTATAGAGATGTGTTTTGGGGTGCTCTATGTCAAAAGCAAAACTAAAAAAAACCCCCCTCCCTGGGGAAAGTCAGTACCTCTGTGTAAGCTGTACATCCTCCGTTTTCAGCTCTTGAGTGTGAGTGTTAATTAAGACGTAGGGCCTGCCCTTTTTATTCCATAAAAAGTGAAAACTTTTTAAGTGCCTGTAATTTATAATGTTTTTAAAATAAACAGGCTGCGGAATAAATTCTGGTGTATGGCCGTCTATTAATACGGATTCCACCTGTTGTAGTTAGCTGCTACCATTAAAGGCCGGAACCCACGCAAACGGCAGTAAAACTATGAACCCACTAAACCTGTTTAGCCGCGATCACAAACTAAAGCAGCGCCTCGAAGCCATGCGTCCACGCCTGTACCGCCTGGCTTATTCCTGGACCATGAATCCGGCTCTGGCGGATGATCTCACCCAGGACACCCTGGCCAAGGGCCTGAGGAAGGTTGGCCAGCTTAAAAAACCAGAGGCCCTGGAAGGATGGCTGTTCGGGATTCTCAGAAACTGCTGGCGCGATCATTACCGCAGCCATCGTGATATGGACGAACTGGATCACGAACAGTTAACCGATGATCTGACTCCGGAGCACCACCACGAACAACAACATATTGTTACCAAAGTTCGAAGCGCTGTCGCGCAGCTGGCAGAAGGTCAACGCGAAGTCCTGACCCTGGTTGATCTGGAAGGTTTTAGTTATGCGGAAGTTGCAGAAAGTCTGGAGATTCCCATTGGCACAGTAATGTCGCGACTGTGCCGAGCCAGAAAAGCACTGGCTGAAAAACTGCTGGCGCTGGATACCCATGATCATGCGAAGAAAAGGGAACCAGCTAAAAAAGTTTCTCATATCAGGAGAATTATATGAACGCCCCGTATTCTGATGAATTCCTGAATGCCTATATTGATGGCGAACTCGCAACGGATGAACGCAGCCAGTTGCTGGATGACACACGCCAGGATTCGGAACTGGCAACCCGCCTGTGCAGGCTGCAAAAAGTCAAAGATATGGTGCAACTTGCCCATCATACAGTCGAAAATGCAAACCTCGATCAGACCGGCAAACGCCGCCTGCAGCGTTATAGCCTGCGCGCCTGCGCCGCCTCTTTGCTGTTGGGTATGGGACTGGTACTCGGAAATTATACCGCACTGAGTGAAGCCCACTCACCCTCACTGATGGAACTGGCACAAACCAGCAAGTTTAATGTGCAACCTGCATCCGCGGAACGGGAATGGAAGCTTATAGTACATGTAAACTCCGGTGACCCTGCACGTTTACGCGCAGTCCTGGATGAAACCGAGCACCTTCTAAAAACCTCAGCAGGTTCAACACGCAAGGTACAGATAGAAGTACTGGCTAATGGTGAAGGGATCAGGATGCTGGAAGACAAGAACACCCCCTATGCCAGAAAGATACTGGCGATGGAATCCAGCTACAAAAATGTTCGCTTTCTTGCCTGTCAGATTGCCCTGAACCGGCACAAGGATGAGGACGGATTTGACATCGATCTATTGCCCGGGGTTACGGTTGTTTCCTCAGCAGTGACACAGGCCAAAACCCGCCAACGTGAAGGCTGGACCTATCTGCGCATCTAAATGATGGGTTTTCCCTCTCTCTGGACTTCGCCCGGTGGGCACTCACACCGTGCCCACCCTACACGCAGCAAACTGACGGTGTATTAAATCGTAGGAGCGAGCTTGCTCGCGAAGGCGATTGGGTAAACCTCAAACTATTCGCGGGCAAGCCCGCTCCTACTGATTTTTGCTGTAAGTGCGATATTCTGTTGGGCTTCGTTTCATTCTGTCCAACCTGTATTTGACCTTATAGCAATACTCTTTCTATCCCGCCCGACTGCGCTGAAGCAATAAATTTCGCCTGCCAGTCATCGCCCAGCAGCTTATTCGCCATCTCCAGAATGATATAGGTGGCCTCAAGCCCGGTATCATCTTCATAGCGTGATAAGCCCTGCATGCAGGCGGGGCAGACGGTCAGCATTTTCACTTCTTTATTGTTTGTCCGTTTTTTGCCGGTCAGTTGCTCGATACCGTTTTCCAGTTCTTCCTGTTTGCGGAAACGCACCTGGGCGGCGATATCCGGACGGGCAACGGCAAAGGTGCCCGCTTCTGCGCAGCAACGCTCAGAAAGAATGACTTCCCCATCCATCAGTTCATTCGCCACCTTTAGCGGGTTGTGGTGCTTCATCGGCGTATGGCAGGGATCATGATAGAGATATTTCATACCCGATTCAGCTTCCAGCTTCACGTCCTTTTCCATCAGGTATTCGTGTATATCCAGCAGGCGGCAACCGGGGAAAATACGCTCGAACTGGTATTGCAGCAGCTGATCCATACAGGTGCCGCAGGACACTACGACGGTTTTGATATCCATGTAATTTAAGGTGTTGGCAAGACGATGAAACAGCACCTGGTTGTCCACGGAAATCTGCTTTCCTTTTTCTGTTTCTCCACCTGCCGTCTGCGGATAGCCGCAACACAGGTAGCCCGGCGGCAACACCGTCTGCGCGCCCGTTTCATACAGCATTGCCAGGGTCGCCAGTCCGACCTGACTGTAGAGGCGTTCTGAACCACAGCCGGGAAAATAAAACACGGCATCCGAATTGTCCGTGACTTTTTCCGGGTCACGTAAAATAGGCACCACTTTGTTATCTTCCACACCCAGCAGGGCGCGCATGGTGCGGGCAGGAATATTGGCTGGCATGGGCTTGCTGATAAACTGCACCACCTGTTCCCGCACCTGCGGCCTGCCGGT
>JASBTR010000054.1 GCA_030148325.1 Gammaproteobacteria bacterium | reverse complement strand
GGAAAAGCCGTTCGTCCTGAGCTTGTCGAAGGACAAACATATTAAGCACTTTATTTACAGCGTTTCCACGTTCATGGTTCGACAGGCTCACCACGAACGTGGAAACCCGAAAGTGTACTGGTATTTGGAACGCCTATTTAGACACGCGAACGATGCGCTTCGTTTTACTCAGCACATCCTACGAGAGCTTAAAACCGTGTTGTAAAGTGGACAGGAATCAGGAACTTTTATTTATACAAACAGATTTATGATGATGAAATATGGTTAACAGACAATGAGCAGCATTACTCCTCCTGCTGATGATGCCGGTGTGCAATCTCTGCGTCAAAGTAACAGGACCGCTACAGGTGTTGAATCGGTATCCAGTGTCGCGGCAAAACGCGCCATCCATCCATCAACGGGCGCACCTGTAACAGACAGGCTGCGCATCGAAAAACACCGACGTGTTGATCGCCGCAGTCAGGATCGTCGTCAGAAAGAACGGCGCAGGAACAAAAATAAAGTGCTGCTTGATACTCGCAGCCATCATGAGCGCAGAACCAGCGAACGCAGAAACTCGATCAATAAAAGTTCACTGGAAAAAAGAAAACACCCGCGTATGCGAGGCGTGAACATCAAAGTATAATTTATCCCGACTGCAGTTCCTGACGAACTTTCACCAGTGTTTCAGCCATGGAAAAAGACGTTTTTAGCAATTCCAGCACAGCCGATTCCTGCAGCGGCTTGCTGAACAGAAAGCCCTGAATCGTACGGCAACCAAGAGCGTGTAAAAAAGCCAGTTCGTGCGCGGTTTCCACACCTTCGGCTACCACATCCAGACGCAGGCTGTGAGACAGGGCCATGATAGCCGTAACGATACCGGCATTATCACTTTCTCGGCGGTTATGCACATTAGTGATAAAAGAACGATCTATTTTCAATGTGTCGATGGGGAAACGTCTGAGATAACTCAGCGAAGAATAACCCGTACCGAAATCATCAATAGAAATCCCCATACCCATTGATTTCATTTTATTCAAAATAGCAACATTTTCCCGGCCGTCATCCATCAGGCAGCTCTCCGTAATTTCAATATCGATTAGTTCTGCTTCAATTTCATACTGCTGAAGAATTTTTGCCAGTTGCTCAACGAAGTCCGGCTGTTTGAACTGATGCATGGAAACATTAACCGACACCGGCACCACATCCACGCCCACTTTTTTCCACCGACCCAGCGCCCGACAGACCTCGGAGAAAATCCATTCCCCCACTTCGATGATCATCCTGTTTTCTTCAAGAATGGGAACAAACTCTAACGGAGAAATAGTACCGCGTTGAGGATGTTGCCAGCGCAACAGGGCTTCAAAGCCTTTGACCATACCGGTGGTGGAATCTACTTTTGGCTGATAGACCAGATAAAATTCTTCTCGCTCCAGCGCACCCTGCAGATCTTTTTCCAGGCGCGCTATGTAAAGCGCCTGTTCATGGATTTTATTGGAATAATAATTAATCTGCGCGCCGCTACGGCTCTTGGCATGCTGTTGAGCGTGCTCCGCCGCCAGCACAAGACCTTCCCCATCCAGACTGTCGTCCGGGTAAAGTGCTACACCAAGACTCAGTCTGGGCGGGTAACTGCCCGTACTGATATCACAGGGTTCTCGCAACAGGGTATAGACATCAGAAACCCTGCTATCAATTTCATCCTTACTGTCCACACAGAACAACAGGGCAAACTCATCGGCGCCCAACCAGCAACTTAGATCATTGTCCAACAGCAGGCCGTCCATCCTTGAATATAATAAATTCAGAACCCGATCACCTTCGAGATAACCGGACTGTTGATTCAGCCTTCTGAATCCATCAAGATCAAATCGCAGTAGCACTACATAACTTTCATCTGCTTTTGCCTGTTGCAGCTGTGCCTCAAGCGCGACAAAAAAGCGCTCCCACATACATCCTGGTTGCGGTAATTCCTGAATTTTTTCGATATCCATAAGGGGTGTTGGCATGTTTCAGTTTCTTTTTTAATCCATAACGGCCGGCAACAGCGGGATTTGCACTATGAATATCGGTATAAAAAGAAGATTCTTAAGCATTATCTTCCGGCGCAGGACCAGGCATAGCACTATGGCACTATGGCACTATAAAATTTAAGTATTTTTCACACGTAGGTACTTAAGCGTGTGAACAATTGTAGGTACGGCTTTAGCCGTACAAAATACTCAATTATGCGCCACACTCTACGTTATTTAACCGCGGCTGTTCGCCTGAAGGCGAACCTACAGGTGAATGAATTCCTTAAGTACCTACGTATGAAGGATTTTTATCTTTCAGATTTCACATCTGCAGCGGAATACATCAAACAGGCGGGGGGGGGCACAGGTTGGAACTCTATCCATGTGGCAAGTACGGATTCAGCGCTAACCCGGCTGCCCATCAATCCGTGGCCGGATCAATATAGGCAGGTAAACCAGGACAAACAGAAGAAACGCTGCCCCCCACAGGCCACCGGATAACATCAAACTCTGCCGATACCAGTCGGGCATAAGCAACGGTATCAACACCCGAAACAGGGGCGACAGGCTCACCAGTACAAAGGCCCAGAAAATCGGCCGGCTGGCAGCAATTTCCCGACCACTGTGTCCCAGAGCCACCCGCGCCATCATGCCCAGAGTAATCATGCCAATACCGCCTGTTGTCAATGCGTGTACGGCAAATTCACGTTGAATAACAGCCAATGGCACCAACGCCAGTAGCAACAGACCAATGACCAGCCATAGATACCCCAGCTGCAGAATCCAGACCATGGGCACAGACCAGATTTTTTTACCATACCAGCCATAAAGCCTGATCCCATGCACGCCCGCGGCAAACAGCGCAACAGGCGCAAGAATAATCGAGTCGGGCAGGATCGAGGCAACCAGCGCCACTGTCACAATAGCGGGCATCGCCATTTTTTCAATCAATGGCCAGCTTTGTGTCGTTAAGCCCATCACACCACGCTCACTAAAAAAGGGAATGACTCGTCCCCCCATCACCATGATCAGGGTAATAACCAGATACAGCATCAGACTCATACCGATGCTGGCAGTCTGTTCACTAAAGCCAAGATACTGCATATGCGTCAACAGATTAGCGATACCCATTGCCAGCAGCAGGATGGAAAAAATGTAATTGGCTTTCTGTGATTTTGCCAGCAGGGGCACCGCAATACTAACCGCCACAGCAGGCAGAAAACTGATGTCCAGCAATGCAATCAACCATCCCGGTAATTGAAATACAGCAAGTGGCGCAAGACGCCCCAGCAACCAGAGTAAGGCCAGCAGCGCCAGTGGTGTATGCCGCAAGGTCTGGACACCGGTCCAGTTGCGCACCGCTGTCAATAAAAACCCGGCTGCAACCGCGGCAACAAATCCAAACAGCATTTCATGGGAATGCCAGTAATTTCCATGATAATAACTGCCTGTAGTTGCCACTCCCCCCAGTACCATTAACCAGAACAAAATCAGAAGCAGCCCGCTCAGGCCCGCAGCCAGAAAAAAAGGACGGAATCCCAACTCAAACAGGGCAAAACCTTTAATTGTGCGGGTGTTATCAGGTTCTTCAATTTTCATATGATTTTCAGATTTATTACTGTTTTCAATTTAGTTAGCGCAGCTTACAGCAAAGCCAAGAATAACGACATTGATGTTGATCAATGCCGGATATCCGGACTGATTTTCAGCGACAGGGATCAGACAATGAGCCATCTTAAAACAGGCTTTGCAGACTGGCAAAGAATAGCATTAGTCCTGGCACACCTTAAAGATCCACTGAAAAGAGTCCGATTCATCCTGCGGATTAAACAGGCGTTCAAAATACCACTACATTCATAATTGAATGGAGTGGACTGTAGGTACAGATTCAGCCGTACCTGCAATATGTATTTTTAAACAGGTGATCTGGTATCTGGAATAACTATTCAGGGTTCATGTTGAGGATGAAACCGTGCCTTGATGCTGGGAGGGAATAGCGTAACGGCAGTCTGATCGTCCAGCCTTTCTTTCACATGATGCTGCTTTATATTTTGCCTTCTTGCAGATATATCCGACTGTATGCCTGGATAAGACGATCCCAACATTATCTGCGGCTGGTTATCTTCGATGACACGATAGAGATCGGACATACCATTGAGATGCCTGTAATACTGATAATAGATGCGCATGCCTTCTTCATCAGCAAGGATCTCCTGACTCTGACTGAACTTCAGCACCGTCAGCAAACCCGTATCATGAAAAACCTTATCAATGGTATCGCTATAAGCCGTGCCGAACATCATGCTTAACATCAGGCTGGCCACGACCCCCTTGCCCAGCCCTTTCAGGGGGTGACGATATTTGATGTGGGCAATTTCGTGCGCCAGCAACATCACCAGCGCATTTTCATGCGGCAGCTTTTCCAGCATCCCCCGGAAAACAAAAATATGCCCCCCTACCGTCGAGAAAGCGGTGGATTCATCGGAGTCAACATAATGCACCATAACCTGCATACCTGCCGGCAAATTCTGTACCGCAAGCAGTTTTTCGGTCAGCACCTGCAGATACTCATCCATTATCTCATCACGGGGCAGGGCGCTAGCATAGGGACGCGACAGACTTTGCTCCATCTCAAAGGACACCAGGGGCGCCAGTTCGTCAATCGAAGCAAACACGGCAAGCCCCAAACCCACCACGACCACCACAATACCGATGGACAGGGTTAGAAACTTGCGAATGTGGACAATGGAGGACGCGGGCTCCCTGACAGCATTGTTCGATAATTCCCGTATTTTTTCCATTATTTTATAGCTGACAGAATCAGCTACTAAGCATAGCCTGAATAGCGATAAATTAAAGCGAAAAAACACTTATTCCTGCAGCCTGTCAGACCTGCTCCAGCGCCTCACTGCCCTGCAACCATTCGTCCTCCAGCATATTAACCTCCTGCTGCAACTGTCCCTGTTTTTTCAGCATTTCCATCAGTCGGGCTTTATTCTCGGGGCTGTAGATCGCCTCATCCTGCAATACCGCATTCACTTTCTCCAGTCCCCCTGATGCTACGGCAAGCTGCTTTTCCAGTTTTTTCAATTCACTGCGTAGCGGCGCCTGTGCCCGACGCCGGTCTGCCGACTGCTGGCGCTTCAACTTGCGGCTGCCTGTGTCATCACCCACAGCCCGGGATTCCCGTCCCTGCTCCAGTAGCCAGCGACGATAATCCTCCAGATCGCCCCTGAATTCCTCAACCTTGCCCTGTTCTACCAGACAAAAACGATCTGCCACCATGTTCAACAGAAAACGATCATGGGAGACCACACAGACTGCACCATCAAAAGACTGCAGGGCTTCGACCAGCGCGTGGCGCATAGCCAGATCCAGATGATTGGTCGGCTCATCCAGTAATAGCAGATTTGGTTTCTGATACACCAGCATGGCCAGCACCAGTCGCGCCTTCTCACCGCCGGAGAAGGGCGCTACCGGCTCCTCTACCCGATCTCCATGAAAGCCAAAGCCGCCGAGGAAATTACGCAGCTCCTGCTCACGCGCCATTTTATCCAGACGTTGAAAATGCAGCAGCGGCGAAGCCTGCGCATCCAGCTGTTCCAGCTGGTGCTGAGCGAAATAACCAGTCTTCAGCGAGGCGGCCTCATTGCGCCGGCCCTGCCATGGCTGAAGCTCCCCGGCCAGCAATTTGATCAAGGTGGACTTGCCGGCGCCATTGCGCCCCAGCAAACCGAGCCGCTCACCAGGTGCAATATGCAGGCAAACGCCTGATAGTAGTGGTGAGTTTTCATCCGGCAGGCCATAGCCTGTGGCTACCTCATCCAGTTCCAGTAACACTGACGCATGGCTTTCCTGCGCGGGAAAACAAAAATGGAAGGGCGAGTCCACCTGGGCGGCACTGATGTCCGCCATGCGCGCCAGCGCCTTCAACCGACTTTGCGCCTGGCGCGCCTTACTCGCCTTGGCACGAAAACGTTCGACAAAGCGCTCCATTTGCACCCGTTCACGCTGCTGCTTCTCGAATTGCGCCTGCAGCTGCGCCAGGCGCTGTGCCCGCGCCTGTTCAAAGTCGCTGTAATTACCACGGTAGAGCGTCAATTGCTGATGCTCGATATGAGCAATGCGGTTACAAATTTTGTCAAGAAAATCCCGATCATGGGAAATCAGCAACAGGGTGCCGGCATAAGCCCTGAGCCAGTCCTCCAGCCAGAGCACGGCATCCAGATCCAGATGGTTGGTCGGTTCGTCCAGCAACAAAATATCCGAGCGACACATCAGCGCCTGCGCTAGATTCAGGCGCATGCGCCAACCACCGGAAAAGCGGCTCACCGGCTGAGCCTGTTTTTCCTCGGAAAATCCCAGCCCACTCAACAGCACGGCTGCTCGACTGCGCGCTCGATAGCCGTCGATGGCCTCCAGTTCACCGTGCAACTGTGCTTCCCGCGTTCCATCCCCCTGCTGCTGCGCCTGTTGCAATTGGATCTCGATGCGGCGCAGCGGCGCATCGCCATCGATGACATACTCGATCGCAGCTTTATCCAGCGCCTCTGTTTCCTGCGCCACATGCGCGATCATCGCCTGTGGCGGCAGGCTGAATTCCCCGCTATCGGCCTGCAACTGACCCAGAATCAGAGCAAACAGGCTGGACTTACCCACGCCGTTGCCACCGGTAATCCCAACTTTTTCACCAGAGTGAATACTTACTGTTAGATCGTGTAGTAATTCACGGGGACCTCGCCAGAGGCTAATTTCATTAAAATTCAACATGCCCGTATTTTATCCTAATCCTGAAGATCTGGCTGCTGAACCCGGCTTGACAGCCTGGCTTTATCGATCTAAGTTAATAAACGTTCACTTAGTTAACAACAGGAGCTAACCATGAATACCTATCAGGCTGAACTCGACGCTCGGGGCATGAACTGTCCCCTGCCCATCCTCAAGGCCAAGAAATCGCTATCCGAGCTGGAGACCGGCGAGGTCCTGCAAATCCGCGCCACCGATCCCGGCTCAGTCAAGGATTTCGAAGCCTTCTGCAAGCAAACCGGCAGTGAACTGCTATCATCTTCGGAAATCGATGGTGAATTTGTTTTTTTGCTGAAAAAGCACTGACGGGGAACCGCTGCATGGCCAAACGTCTGAAAGCAGCCGAACGCCGCGGCTCTATTCTGGCGGTGGCCAAGGTGCTGTTCGCAGATAAGGGCTACCACGGGGTGGCGGTGGATGAAATCGCCAGCCGCCTCGGGGTTAGCCCGGCCGTGCTCTACCGCCATTTTCCTTCCAAGGAAGCCCTCTATGATGAAGTCCTGGACACCCTGGCCGCACACAGGGAAAGCTATGTCGACGCCGCACTCAGGAGTCCCGATGACTTCGGCAGCGTCCTGCTACGCATGACACTGGTGTTTGCCGAAAGCGTGGCCCGTGATCCAGACTACCTTAAAATGGAAATGCTGAGCACACTGGAGGACACCCAGGTAACCCGGCAGTTTTTCGAAAGCCGCTGGAAATCCTTCACTGACTATATTGAATACAGCATGCAGGAACTGGCGGGTAAAAATACAGTCAGTCAGATCAACCCACGCACTGCAGGGCTGATGTTTCAGGGCATTGTGCGCGAAGCCCTGTACGCCAAGTGCATACTCCATTCCAGCCGCTACCAGGACACGCGCCTGCCGGATCTGATCACCCAACTGGTCGGCCTGTTCCTGAGCGCCATCCAGTACCGGGGAGAAAAGCACGATGAATAAACAACCCCGCCGCAAGCAGATGGGGTATTAAATCGTAGGAGCGAGCTTGCTCGCGAAAGCGGTTGGATGAACCTCAAACTATTCGCGGGCAAGCCCGCTCCTACCGGTTTTCGCCGCAAGACTAGGGTATTAGTCGAAGGAACAATCTGAACCGCCAGGACGCAGAGGACGCCGAGTTTTAGTAGAATAATTCTTGGCGCCCTCTGCGCCCTGGCGGTTCAATATTAATTCTGAATCTACTGCTTTGTTTAACTGTGATGCAGTTGACATTTTTCAGCTACACAATCCCGCCATCGATACCGATACTTACAAATGTAATTAAAACCCAGGGCAAACCCGGCGAAAGCCGGAGACGCAAAGCTACCGATCTAAAGGTCTGCCAGACATCTGGCAACCCATGACCGCGGAGCTGCCGGAACCGCCTCCCCGCTGTTTCGATGCTTTCCCTTCGCGTCCACTACCCTGACACCACGATACATAATTTATTTACGGCAGGCCAGGCATGAGCATACAGTCCAAAGTCGTTTCTCTTGACACGCACCCGGATCATGGCGGCGTCAATGGCCGGGTCAAGGCACAGAAACTGATGGAAAGCTTCAAAATCCAGAGCACCCAGTATGCTCGAACCCTTATGCAGATCATGTTCGATAGTGCCGATGACCGCCTGTTTGAAATGGCTGAAAAAGCCGACAACAATACCGATCAGTCCGTGTATTTTGACTCCATGCGTATCGTACGCCTGAAGCGTAAGGAAATTGAGTCTGATTACCGTAAAAATATAGAGAATCTGTTTTGTGATTTCTGGAGCCCCAAACCGGCCAGCCAGGAAGCAGACCTTAACGATAACGATCTCTCCTGTGAAAACCTGTCGCTCATGGAAGAAGTGGATCTGGAAGAATCACTGGCGATCAGCACCCTGACCAGCAAGATTCGCAGCAACTATGCACAGGAGATCCACGCCATCGAACAGCGCTTGATGCAAATCGCGCCGGGCATCGAGATAAATTCACAAACCAACCCACTGGATCCGGAGAATCTGTGTGCCGCTTTCAAGGATGCCACCGACATGCTGGACACCGAGATCAAGATCAAACTGATTATCTACAAGCTCTTCGATCAACACATCAATGAAACGATTGGCAATCTTTATCAAACCATTAACGCCGGGTTTGTCGAAGCCGGCATTATGCCAAAAATCAGGATCCGCATGCCACAGCGCTCGTCTTCAGGCAGCCTGCCCGGCCAGACGGTCACACAAAATGACTTTTCCGCAGCCGACGATAATTTCGCTGCTTATCCAGAACCACTTGCCACCAACGCAGCTGGCGCGGATGCAGAAGTACTGGTTCCTCTGCAACAGTTACTGGCGCAAACCGGCCTGCCTGCCGGTGCAGGCGGCAACATAGCAGCCGGTATCAGTACAGGTATGGCAGCAACAGGAGCAGGCATGCCGGCCAGCTCTACCGAACATGTTCTCAGTGCATTAAACCAGATTCAGTCCATCACCCCTGCGGCCCTGCCCCAGGGTGGCACACCCCAGGAAATCAGTTCGCGAATCAAAACCATGCTGGTTAACCAGGTCGCCGAAGTAGCCGGCCAGCCAGTCAGCCTCAACTCCATTGATAACGGCATCATCGATGTGGTGTCCATGCTGTTTGAATTTATCCTTGATGACAACAACCTGCCTGCAACAGCAAAAGCTGAAATCGCGCGCCTACAGATTCCCATGCTGAAAGTCGCCGTTATCGATAAAGAATTTTTCAGCACTCAGGGACACCCGGCCCGCGTCCTGCTGAATACGCTGGCCAGGGCCGGAATCGGTCTGGATGAGAGTGCAGAAAAGGAAAACAACCCGGTCATCATGCAAATTGAACAGGCGGTTGAAAAAGTACTCGCTGAATTCGAAAACGATGTTAGCGTCTTTGCCAGTATGCTGCAGGAATTTAACACGTTCATGGATGAACAGCAGGAACGTGAAAATTCTGCAGAAGAATCCGCGCTCGCTATATTTCAGCGCAAGGAAGAAGTCGCACTGGCGCAGGCCTGGGTCAAGGAAACCCTGGAAGAAGTGCTGTCCGACAAACAACTACCGGAACAGATTGAAAAAATCATCCAGGGTCCCTGGCGTGATGTCATGCTGCACACCTATTTGAACCAGGGTGAGAGTTCCGCGTTGTGGAAAAACCAGCTGCGCTTTATTGATGTTCTGGCCTGGTCAATCGAGCCCAAGAAAATGTCGCTGGATAAAAAGAAACTGGGCAACATCATCAAACAACTGATACATACTCTGCGTGATGGACTGGCTAATATTGAATACCCGCAGGAGAAAACGGACAAACTGTTCAATGCCCTCGAAGCCTGGCACCTGGCCAGTGTCCGCGGTCTGCTACATCAGGAGGATGAAAACGAAGCAGAAACTGATGCGGCCATGAGCAGCATTCAGAAACAGAATCCCGAAGCCTCGTTCTTCCTGTTCGAAGAGCCAAAGTCTGATAATGATCCCATTGAACGCTTATCCGTAATCGAACAGGATCTCCATGCACTTGAAAATACCGACATCAGTACGACTATCAATACTGTTGCAGAACATGCCGAAAACAATGAAGCATCACCGATAGACCAGACTATTGCCGATATGGAACAGCAGGTCGCATCTCTTTCTGAACTGGAAGATATGCTTAATGATGTTCTCGAAGATACTGGCAATGAAGGCGAAGACAGGCAAATCATGGAAGATATCGTGCTCAGTAGCTGGGAAGAACCGGACACAGCAGACGATTATCCCGAAGATGAATATCTGGACATTGCCCGCCACATGGAAGCCGGCAAGTGGGTCGAATTTTTTGATGAGAACGGCAACACCCAACGCGCCAAACTGGCCTGGAAGAGTGATCTACTCGGCGAGTACACTTTCCTTAACTGGAAGTTTGACGTGGTTGCCGATAAAACCCTGTTCGGCCTTGCCGCTGACCTGCGCAGCGGTCGTGCAAAAGTTATCAATGACATTCCTATCCTCGACCGCGCCCTGACCGCCGTGCTCTCCGGCATCAAGCGTAGTGCCTGAAGAAATGGCATGCCGCCACATGTACGGCCTGCCAACCCGCACAAAAATAATGGGGTTTTCTGATTAAAGTAATTCACCCCCCCCGCCGAAATCATAATGTAACTCTTGTCTGTCATTGCTTTAATAAAAGGAAATTATCATGCTCAAAAAAGAAAAACACTCCAGATTAACCGGCCTGATCCGAATTGGATTTTCCGTTTTACTCATCACCTTTGCTCTGGGTTCTGGCGCCTGTAGTAGTGGCGGCGGCAGCGACAGTTCATCCGTAACCGGCAGCGCCCAGTAAACAACATGACCGACAAGGATTTAGCCATGAAAAAACATTTCTCCCGATATATTATTTCCTTTTTTTCCCTGCTATTGCTGAGTGCAGGAAATCCGGTCTGGTCGCTGACCGTTGGTGAACAATATACTATTACCATTGAAAAACTAAATAGTGATGGTAGCCTGACCTCGGGCGACACCTCACTCAACATTTCAACCACCGCCACTGCCGACTCAGATGGAAAATTGTCTTTCTCCTTCAGTAGCGGTATCCCGAACAACAGCAGCTGCAATTTCATGGTGATAACCCTCACCAACAGCAGCGCTGCAGTCGAACGCAGAAGTATCGTTCCCTGCCCCGATGCCGGTAAAGCGCTTCCCCTGGGTATATCCGGGGTCACCAACAAACAGGCCGATGCCCTGATCGCTGCTTTTGCTAGCGCAGGCTCTGACGATCCTATTCTAGCCATATTTGGCTTCACTATTGTCCGTTCTGAAGGCATCACTTCTGCCGAATTGTCTATTATGGCAAATATCGCTTATCAGGGTATCGCCGGGAGTGGCGGTTTTGTAGATGATATGACCAGTAAGGGAGTCACTTCAGCCCAGTTACTAACATACCGCAACAAGATTATTTCCCTGCTGGCTGATCCGGATACCGGCTACAGCAAACTGTTAAAAGATTCCGTTGACGTTTCCAGTATTAATGATTCCACCCTTGAAGCAGCCAAACGCGGTGAAGCTGCAGCCAAACTGTTAAGTTATCTTGTCCAGGCAGCGACAACCGCAGGTTTCAGTCAGGATCGTGTCATGGAAGCCTTTAATGCAATGGGGGCCATTGCGGTTCCATTGATTACAACGGCACAGGGTAATGGCGATCTTTCTGCAGCAACCGCCCAGTCCATTAATTCCTCTGTCGGTGGCGGCATCCAGAAACTCAAAGCTGATCGTGGCATCGAAAAATATACCCAGGCATTAACAGCATTGGGCGCCAGCGGAACAGATTTAGCTACTTTTACAACTGCAGCA
>JASBTR010000164.1 GCA_030148325.1 Gammaproteobacteria bacterium | reverse complement strand
ACGACCATAGCTCTTTACCAAAGCCGCTAAGGGTGGTTTGATCCCAGTACATGGCTACCGAGACCGGGAGACCTACTCCCATCATTTACACAGCATGGGTTGCTTTCGCAACCCTTCTTGGCACACAAATCGTGAACCTTTCGGCAGTCTGCTGATGAGGGCGTTCACTACAGCAACTGAATGGCTGCTATGGAGAATTCCAGCGTACTTGCATTAATAGTCCAATGGCCGCTCATGGCACGATCCAGAGTTACATCCCAAATCTCTGTAAGTCAGTTGGGTCGATTTTAGCCTGTCACCATGAACAATTAAGGCTATTTTCTGTTGATTGAGCAAGAACGTTTTTGTAATACATTAAGCTACTTTTTTGTGCTTTACGTTTAGCTTTTCAAAATATGGCGCAACGCGGCTATCGAAGTTCTGACGCCGCAAATTTTAAAGAGCGAGTCAGGGATTCGTAGACAAGGCAAAATGACTTTTTCGAAACGGAGCTTATAGTTAATCATACGTAGGTACTTAAGCATGTGAACAATTGCAGGTACGGCTTTAGCCGTACAAAATACTCAATTATGCGCCACACTCTACGTTATTTAACCGCTGCTGTTCGCCTGAAGGCGAACCTACAGGTGAATGAATTCCTTAAGTACCTACGTATGTATAGTTAATAAGTGAGTATTCGAAAAATTCATTTTAACGCCGTATACGAATCATCTACGATGCTATTTAACCGCACTTGCTGTCGCCGCAGTTAAGACACGTCATACACCCATCCATCTTTATCACCGCCTTGGTGCTGCATTTATTACACAACTGGGCGCTGGCGGGGAATTCGCTGGCTTCACCGCTGGCGTCGGCGGTTTTGCTGGCTTTTTCCATTTGTGCGCGTTTGTCGGCGATCAGTTTTTTCTGGTGTTCGTCCAGGCCGTCGTCTTTGAGCAGGCCGATCATGCGCAGGTGGCATTCGATGGCGTCGCCGATTTCGGCGACCAGTGAGGGCATGTATTTGCCGCCTTTTTTGAAGTAGCCGCCACGGGGGTCGAAGACGGAGCGCAGTTCGTCTACCAGGAAGGTGACGTCGCCACCTTTGCGGAATACGGCTGAGATAATCCGGGTCAGGGCGACGATCCACTGGAAGTGGTCCATGTTCTTGGAGTTGATGAATACTTCAAACGGGCGGCGCAGCTCATGCTCGGTGCCCGGGTTGAGAATCACATCGTTGATGGTGATGTAGAGGGCATGTTCGGAGAGCGGGGTTTTGACCTTGTAGGTCGAACCCAGCAGCATTTCCGGGCGTTCCAGTTTTTCGTGCATCTGGATGACATTGGCGTCTTCCGTTTGCTCGGCTTTCTCGGCTACGACTTCGCTTTCCTTCTTTTCCTCGTCATCCTTTGCAACTTCATATTCTACGATTTTGCTATCGATTTTAATTGTCATGTTTCCTCTCCCCTGCATGAATGGTTTCAGGCAGATTGTTCTTTATCATATTTGGATATTTTACCGCAGATGTCGTAAGTGAATATTTTTCTCTGCGTACTTTGCGTCCTCTGCGGTAAATTAAATGTTTCGAGTACCGTTCAAAATATGGTTTCCGAACGAAGTGGGTGGACGAAAATAAACACCGCCAATTTCAACCCACCCACTCCGTTCAGAATTTGCCGTAATACCCTTCCTTGAGGGCATCAAACAGGTTGGCGGCGGTGTGGGTTTCGCCGTCGTATTCAATTTCTTCGTTGCCTTTGACTTCTATTGTCTCACCATTTTCAAGCGTGAAACGGTAGGTGGTGTTTTCCAGATCTTCTTCCTTGACCAGTACGCCCTGGAAGGCTTCCGGGTTGAAGCGGAAGGTGGTGCAACCTTTCAGGCCCTGTTCGTGGGCATAGAGATAGATGTCCTTGAAATCCTCAAACGGATAATCCGTCGGCACGTTGGCGGTTTTGGAAATCGAGGAATCGATCCAGATCTGTGCGGCGGCCTGGATATCGACATGCGCCTTTGGCGTGATGTCGTCGGCGCCGATGAAGTAATCCGGCAGTTGCGCTTCGGCGTCTTCAGAATAGGGTTTGGCCTTTGGATTAATCAGTTCACGGTATGCCAGTAACTCAAACGAAAAGACGTCTACTTTCTCTTTGCTCTTCTTGCCTTCGCGAATCACATTGCGCGCGTAGTGATGGGCAAAGCTGGGTTCGATGCCGTTGCTGGCGTTATTCGCCAGTGACAGGGAAATGGTGCCGGTGGGGGCGATCGAACTGTGATGCGTGAATCGCGCGCCCACCTGCTCCAGTTCGGCGACCAGATCCGGTTCGACCTCGGCAACCTGCTGCATGTAACGGCTGTACTTCGCATGCAGCACTTTGCCCTTGACCGTATCCCCGATACTGTAGCCATCATCTTTCATTTGCGGGCGCTTGCGGAACATGTCGGCGCTGACGGTGAAGTCCTGCTCCATGATCGGCGCAGGTCCTTTTTCCTTTGCCAGTTCCAGCGCAGACTGCCAGCCGGTAACCGCCAGCTCACGACTGACCTGCTCGGTGAAGGCGATCGAATCATCTTCACCGTATTTCATTTTCAGCATGGTGCAGGTGGAGCCCAGACCGAGGAAGCCCATGCCGTGACGGCGCTTGCTCATGATCTCCCGGCGCTGGCCTTCCAGCGGCAGGCCGTTGATCTCGACAACGTTGTCGAGCATGCGGGTAAAGATGCTGACGGTCTTGCGGAACTCGTCCCAGTCGAACCAGGCATTCTCGGTGAAGGGTTCGCGCACGAAGCGGGTTAGATTAATAGAACCTAAGAGGCAGGAGCCATAAGGTGGTAATGGCTGTTCGCCGCACGGATTTGTCGCACGGATATTTTCGCAGAACCAGTTGTTGTTCATCTCGTTGACCTTGTCGATGAGAATGAAACCGGGTTCGGCGAAGTCATAGGTGGAGGTCATGATCATGTCCCACAGGTGTTTCGCGCGAATAGTGCGATAGACCTTGCAGGCGACCAGCCCGTCCTCATTAGTCACATAACCTTTGCTAGTCGGCCATTCGCGCCAGATCACTTTGTCCGTGTCGCTGAGATCGATGTTTTCCTCTTCGACTTCCTTCTCCTGCAACGGGAAGGCCAGCTTCCAGTCCAGGTCCTTGCGCACCGCCCGCATGAATTCGTCGGTAATCAGTAGCGACAGGTTAAACTGGCGCAGGCGACCGTCTTCGCGTTTGGCGCGAATGAAGTCCATGACGTCGGGATGACCGACATCGAAGGTGGCCATCTGCGCGCCCCGGCGGCCGCCGGCGCTGGAGACGGTGAAACACATCTTGTCGTAGATATCCATAAACGACAGCGGTCCGGAAGTGTAGGCGCCGGCGCCGGACACATAGGCGCCACGGGTGCGCAGGGTGGAGAATTCATAGCCGATGCCGCAGCCGGCTTTTAAGGTCAGCCCGGCTTCATGCACCTTATTAAGGATGTCGTCCATGGAGTCTTCAATGATGCCGGAGACGGTGCAATTAATGGTGGACGTGGCGGGTTTGTGTTCCTGAGCGCCGGCATTGGAGATGATGCGCCCGGCGGGAATGGCGCCGTGACGCAGGGCCCAGAGAAACTGCTCGTTCCACTCGGCCTGCAGTTCAGGCTCTTCGACCTCGGCCAGGGCCTGAGCGACACGCTGATAGGTTGCGTCGATGTCCTGATCGATGATCCGGCCGTCCTTGCTCTTCAGGCGGTATTTTTTATCCCAGATATCCATAGACGCCTCTTGCAAGGGGATATCGGCGACCTGATTAACTGTCAACTTATGCAGGCTTGCGCTCATAATCTGTTTTTCCTCCCAACGGAATCATTCTTTAATTTTAGATTTGTTTATCGACTGTGGGTTCCATGTATCTGGCCTGCAGAGCTGCAATTAATACCAGATATAGTGGCCTGAGAACCTGAAACACAAGATATTGTGTTATTGCAAAAGCTTAGGCGGGTAGGGAATGGCTGTCAAGATTCTGTAATAAATATTTTAACTTGACCATACCCGTTTAATTACAATATGTTACGCTATTTCTTTAGTCTGAAACACGGTTTTTGGCGTTTGTTTTTTTAAATCCAAAATTACTATATATTGTGTTTCTAATACTGCAAAAATTACCCGAGCCAGCCGGTTAGGACTTACTTACGTCAAGGTCTTTTTCAGCCTGCCTCCCCAGCTCAAAACTACATCAAAATTGCCCGCTGCCCCCTTGATCCCCCACCCCGGCAGACCTATATCCTTAGCAGGCGAATGAATCGCTGTGCGCACAGATTGATTCATAAGATCTTTATTTTTTTGAATCACATATTTTAAGGAGAACGACCATGACTTTAGTACGCTATGAACCCTGGAACCTGTTGAACCAGTTCCGCCGTGATATGGACCGTTTTTATGAAGCTCCCGGCGAAGGGGATGAAACCAGCAGCATCGCAACCAGCGACTGGATCCCGGCCGTGGACATCAGGGAAACGGATACCGCGTTTGAAATTCACGCCGATATTCCGGGCGTTGATCCCAAGGACATTGATGTGCACATGGAAAACGGTATTCTGACCATCAAGGGTGAACGCCAGTCGGAAAGCAAGGAAGAACACGAGGGCTACAAACGCATTGAACGCAGCCGCGGTTCTTTCTATCGTCGTTTCAGTCTGCCGGACACCGCCGATGCGGACAAGATCACCGCAAAAAGCAACCACGGTGTGCTGGAAATTACTATTCCCAAACAGGAAAAGGTACAACCCCGCAAGATCAGTGTCGAAAGCTGATCATCTTTTATCCCGTCCCAACGGCTGTTTTTGAACTACAGTCCGGGGGACGGGGATGTTTTTGCACTAAATGCAGAAGGAGTCGGTTATGAACACTCTCAGCACGGTAAGTAACAGTTTAAACCGGGTCTGGCAGGGGCTGGCCGAGGGCTGGCGGCAGCTGCGTGAACGCGCTTCTCATGCCATGACCCATTTCACCCCTCTGTCCAGGAAAGATGACATCGAAACCTGGGATGATCGCATCATGCGCCTGGGTTCCCGCTGGGGTGTTCTCGCCAGCGACGTTGAGGAAAACAGCGACAGCATCATCGTTCATCTCGAAGCGCCCGGCATGGAGGCGGAGGACTTCGATCTTTCCGTGGTCGACAACTACCTGCTGGTGCGCGGGGTGAAGCATTCAAAACGGGAACACAAGGAAGGCAGCTATCATGTTCTGGAATGCGCTTACGGCAGTTTCGAACGCGCCATTCCCCTGCCGGTTGAGGTAGAGGAAAATAAGGCCCGCGCCCGTTACAAACGCGGTGTGCTGACCGTTACCCTGCCCAAGAACGCGAAAGCTCGGCGCAAGCGGATCGAAATCCAGAGCGCGTAAAACGCGACCTGCCGGGTTCCGGTGTCCCAGAGACCACCACAAAACGGAACTTCTACCATACTGTGGTGGTCAATCTGTCTATTTAAACCCCCATCTCAGATAAGGAAGATAACTCCGGAGGTTCTATCTTGAACAACGCTGCTTTTTTGCGCCCATATCAAACTGTCATTCTGTTTATCTGCCTGTGCTTAATCGGTCTCAGCGCAAAGGCAGCTCTACCGCATGCCGATAGTCAGGGCCAGCCTCTGCCGACACTGGCGCCAATGCTGGAAAAAGTAACCCCGGCGGTGGTCAATATCGCCTCGACCGGGCGCATCAAAGTGCAGCAAAACCCGTTTTTCAACGATCCCTTTTTCCGCCGCTTCTTCGAAATGCCCAACCAGCCCCGCGAACGCATCACCCGCAGCTTGGGTTCCGGCGTCATCATCGATGCCGAAAAGGGCTACATTCTGACCAATAATCATGTCATCGATCACGCCGATGAAATCACCGTCACCCTGCAAAACGGTGACACCCACAAGGCCAAACTACTGGGAACCGATCCGGACACCGACATTGCCGTGATCCAGATTGAAGCCGAGAACATCACCGCCATTCCCATGGCCGACTCCAGCCAGGTGCGAGTGGGAGATTTCAGTCTCGCCATCGGTAACCCCTTCGGTCTGGGTCAGACCGTGACCTCCGGCATTGTCAGCGCGATTGGCCGCAGCGGGCTGGGTATCGAAGGGTTTGAAGATTTTATCCAGACGGACGCCTCCATCAACCCCGGCAACTCCGGCGGCGCCCTGGTTAACCTGCGCGGCGAACTGGTTGGCATCAATACCGCCATTCTTTCCCAGAGCGGCGGCAACATCGGCATCGGCTTTGCCATTCCCATTAATATGGCACGCGACATCATGCAGCAGTTGCTGACCCACGGTGAAGTCAAACGCGGACGCCTCGGCGCACAGGCGCAGGATCTGAGTCCGCAACTGGCGCAGGCCTTTAATATCAAGTTTCGCCGTGGCGCGGTGATAACCCAGGTCGAAAATGATTCCGCCGCCGATCGGGCCGGCCTGCGCCCCGGGGATATTGTGCTGGAAATCAATAACCGTCAGGTTCGCGATGCCGACACCCTGCGCAATAGTGTCGGCCTGCTGCGGGTCGGCGAGAACGTCAGCATGAAAATCCAGCGTGACGGCGAAATCCTGACCTTGCTCGCCAAAGTCGAGGAGCCGCCTCAGCGGGTACTCGAGGGGCAGAGGGTGCACGCCCGTCTGAGTGGTACAGTGCTGGCGGACATTGAAGAAAACAGTCGGCTCTACGGTCGTGTAGAGGGTGTACTGATCGCCGATATCGAAATGGGCAGCCCGGCCTCACGCGCCGGTCTGCGCAGGGGCGATGTGATCACCTCGCTCAACCGCAAACCCGTGCGCTCACTGCAGGAACTGAAACAGGCTTCACTCTCAAACCGCACCCTGCTACTGAACATTCGCCGCGGCAATGCGGCCCTGTTCCTGTATCTACAGTAAGCATCTGCAATAAACCAGAATGGCGTGAAAGCCACTTGCGCCTATCGAATATTTCGATAGGCGCTAAACATTTTGTGATTGAACAAAAATCAACTGCGACGGGATCTCCTGCAAATTTAGCAACTTACATCACCGCAATTCCCGAGCATTTCAATCAGATAAAATCAACTTATACCAATCAATGTAATACTATGGTTTTTAAGGGATAAATGCCTTTATTTTGCCTGCAAAAGTCGATAAGTTATCGTCCCCCGGAATGAGTGTGTCCGGTGGATGATCGGCGATATATTTCCTGGTTGTGTAATTTCTCCGGCTCGAGCTTTTTAGATCCGGTTTTAGCCTGGAAAACAGGATTCAGACTGCCCATTTTCGCATGATCAAAAACATCTTCATCGCACTGGCTGGAGACAGCGGGTGTTTTTATGGAGCACTTTTAGTTAACTAAAACCTCAACCTTTAAGGAGTCTACAATGCCTACATTTGTGCGTACTGAAAAGTGCGATGGCTGTAAAGGCCAGGACAAAACAGCGTGTATGTATATCTGCCCGCATGATCTTATGAAGCTGGATAAAGACGGTTCTGACACGGGTCATGCCATGAAGGCTTATAACCAGGAACCCGAGCAGTGCTGGGAATGCTATAGCTGTGTCAAGATTTGTCCTCAACAGGCAATCGAATGCCGCCACTATGCCGACGTCGTGCCTCTGGGTGGTTCTGTACAGCCTCTGCGCGGTACCGATTCCATCATGTGGACCATCAAGTTCCGCAACGGCGTCATGAAGCGTTTCAAATTCCCGATTCGTACTACACCAGAAGGTTCTATCGATCCTTATGCTGGTAAGCCTGAAGCTGACATGAGCAAGATCGAAGGACCCGGTTTCTTCGAAACATGCAACGGCTACCGCGCTGGCGAGCCTGGCGAACTGATTTGTAAATAAGTTTTAGCATTCATTATTTTTTTAAGAGGATATAAACATGGCAGGAGAATTTGGTAATCCTGAGGTCGTCGAAGAGAGTGTAGACATTCTCCTTATCGGCGGTGGCATGGCGTGTTGTGGCGCCGGCTACGAACTCATGCGCTGGCTTGAAGCCGCTAAAAAAGACGGTCACGATCTGACTGTTAAACTGGTTGATAAAGCCGCTATGGATCGCTCCGGTGCAGTTGCACAGGGTCTGTCCGCTATCAACACCTACATCGGCGACGAGCAGGACCCAGCCGATTACGCCCGCATGGTCTCAAACGATCTGATGGGCATCACCCGTGACGATCTGGCCTATGACCTTGGCCGTCACGTTGATGAATCCGTGCATCTGTTCGAAGAATGGGGTCTGCCCATCTGGAAGACCGATGAAAACGGCGAACGTTTTGATGGCTCCAAAGGCATGACTTCTTTGGCAGACGGCGGCAAACCCGTACGTTCTGGTAAGTGGCAGATTATGATCAACGGCGAATCCTACAAATGGATCGTTGCTGAAGCCGCCAAGAAAGCCCTGGGTATGGCAAACATCGAAGAACGTATCTTCATCGTTAAGCTGATCAACGACAAGAACGACCCGAGCCGTATTGCCGGCGCGGTTGGTTTCTCTACTCGTGAAAACAAGGTTGTTATTTACAAAGCCAAGGCCATTCTGCTGGCCGCTGGTGGTTGTGTAAACATCTTCCGTCCTCGTTCAGTGGGTGAAGGCACAGGTCGCGCCTGGTACCCCGTCTGGAACGCAGGCTCCACTTACGCCATGGCTGCTGAAGCCGGCGCTGAGCTGACCCTGATGGAAAACCGCTTCGTACCTACCCGTTTCAAAGACGGTTACGGTCCTGTTGGCGCCTGGTTCCTGCTCTTCAAGGCCAAGGCTACCAACGCCTTCGGTGAAGTTTACATGGACCGCAACAAGGAAATGCTGGACGACTATCCTCCTTATGGTCAGGCTGCCGTTCCTGCTTCCTGCCTGCGTAACCACCTGATGCTGAAGGAAATGAAGGAAGGCCGTGGTCCTATCTATATGGATACCGTGACTGCTCTGGCCAACCTGCGCGAAACACTGTCTCCTCGCGAAGTTAAGCATCTGGAAGCTGAAGCCTGGGAAGATTTCCTGGATATGTGTGTTGGCCAGTGTGGTATCTGGGTTGGTGAAAACATCGAACCAGAGAAGAAAAACTCTGAACTGATGCCTACCGAACCCTACCTGTTGGGCTCACACTCCGGTTGCTGCGGTATCTGGACTTCCGGTCCGACCGATGTTGGCGCACCGACTGATGAAACCGAAGCCGGCGTTCCTGAGCACCTGCCTAAAGGCTGGAACTGGGGCTACCGTGGCATGACTACCGTTAACGGTCTGTTCACTGCCGGTGACGGCGTGGGCGCTTCCGGTCACAAGTTCTCTTCCGGTTCACATGCCGAAGGTCGTCTGGCGGCTAAAGCCATGGTCAAGTACTGCATCGACAACAAGGACTTCACTCCTGAACTCGATACGTCTGTAGAAGATCTGGTTGCTGCAATCTATCAGCCAGTGAAGACCTTCCTTGAGCATAAGGACTACACCACCGCCATCGACGTTAACCCGAACTACATTACTCCTAAAATGCTGCAGTTCCGTCTGCAAAAAATCATGGATGAATATGTAGCCGGTGTTGCGACTTACTACACTACTAACGCAGAAATGATGAAAGTAGCGGGTGAGAAGCTGGACATGCTGAAAGAAGACGCTGCTAAAATGCGTGCTAAAGACCTTCACGAACTCCTTCGTGCATGGGAAAACTATCACCGCATCCTGACAGCTGAAGCACATTTGAAACATATCGAATTCCGTCAGGAATCTCGTTATCCTGGTTTCTACTACCGTTCTGACAAGAACTTCGTAGATGAAGAAAACTGGAAGTGCTTCGTAAACTCCATCTATGACAAGACCACCCACAAATGGACATGCTTCAAGCGCGCCCATAAGGATCTGGTCGACAAGTCCAAACTGTTCAAATAAGAACGGCTGATGGAACAGAGACAGGCTTCGGCCTGTCTCAACAAAAAACCGGAGTCGAGAGGCTCCGGTTTTTTTATGCCTGTCGAAAATCAAGTGACGAGGGACGAGTAACAAGGGACGAGGAAAAGCACCGGGGGTAAGGTTTTAGCCTCGTCTGTATCGAACTAACATTCCGCCTCCAGCACCGTATTTGGTTTTTTCTCGTCCCTCGCCCCTCGTCACTCGTCCTTCCTTAAGGTATAATACGCAGTTCTCATTAGTAATTTCACGGAATTCCTCACAATTCCCTTAGCTAGAGCATGGCCATGAGCGACAATCGATTTAACGACATTCCCTTTGACAGCCCCATCCAGCCCGCACAGCTGGAACTGGATACCAAATTCTGTTTCAACTGCTATCCCGGCATTTCATGTTTCAACGCCTGCTGTAAACAAGCCGACATCACCCTGGCGCCGTATGACATCATTCGCCTGAAAAATCACCTCGGCATAACGTCCGCTGAATTTCTCAAGAAACACACCGTGCCCTTTGAGTTAGATTCACATGGCATGCCCGGCGTGAAAATGCGTACCACCGATATCGACCCGATCTGCCTGTTTATGGATGAGGAAAAGGGCTGTACGGTCTACGAAGATCGCCCCTCGGCCTGCCGCTATTATCCCATCGCGCTGATGTCTTCACGCAAATCCGACGAATACCATGATGAGCAACATTACGCCATGGTCCATGAAGCACACTGTATGGGGCACAAGGAAGAACGAGAACTGACTGTTTCAGAGTACCGCAGTGAACAGAAGGTTGAGGAATTTGATAAACTCAACCGCAGCTTTTACCAGCTCATCCTGAAGAAAAAATCCTCCGGACCCGCTGTTGGTAAACCCTCCCCCACCAGCTTCCAGCTGTTTTTCATGGTCTGCTACGACACGGATCGTTTTCGCGAATTTCTCAACATGCCGAATTTCCGCAAAGTCTATGACATCACTGATGAGGAATTTGAACTAATCAACAAGGATGACGTGGAACGCCTGAAATTCGGCTACCGTCTGCTGAAGCAGGTACTGTTCGGGGAACACAGTATTCCGCTGGTAGAAAATGCCTATGAAAAACGTATGCAGGAGCGCGCGGATATTCTCAAGGCCCGACAGGAAGCCGAAGCGGCCTATTCGCGGGCCAAAGATCAGGAACCTTTCGAAAAATACATCGAAGACTGATTATCCGGGGCGGAGCCAAATTTGGCTCCGCCCCTCTCGTTTTACCTTTACTGATATAATCCTCGCTGACTGGCGCGCTGATACTGTTCCAGTTGCTTCATCACCAGCGACATCGCCGCCGAATAGGGCACCGTGCCCTGCTCACGAATCAGATCCTGTCCTTCCCGACTCAGGGCATATTTAATGAAATCATGCACCTTCTGGTCCCGGTTATTTTTTGAAATCACCAGGTAAAGCGGGCGGTAAAGCACATAGTCGCCTTTACGAATATTTTCATAATTGGGATATTTCCCGTCCAGCTTCAATATTTTTACATCACGTCGCTTGGCGCTGCTGATCCCGGTTACGCCGATACCATTGATATTTTTCATGATCCCCTTCTCAAGTGGACCGGATGATTTGACTACGTGAGTCGCTACAAATTTCTGATCAAAGTTGGCAAACACCAGTTCACGTAATGTCCGCCCAACGCCTGAAAGTTTACCTCTGCGAATGTACAGCTCGATCGGCGCATCGGCCCCGCCCAGCTCTTTCCAGTTTTTAATTTTGCCCAGATAAAGACCCTGCAGTTGTTCGAAACTGATGTCGGTAACCGGGTTGTTTTTATTGACAAGAACCACCAGCGCATCCCAGGCAACCGGGATCTGGTAAGCATTGCTCTCCAGCTTGTTATCATCAATCGCAATCCTGCAGGCACCACCGATATCAATTTTGCCACTGGCCGCATCGCGTATGCCCCGGGTCGCCCCGCCGCCCTTGATATCAACCACGATCCCTGTCTTTTTTGTGTAGGCCTTGGCCAGCTCAGTCATAAATGCTTTCTTGGTAATACCGCAGCCTGCCCAGCGCAATTCATCTGCCATATTCAACCCAGGCAGGCCAAGCCAGGTGAAAACGGCAAAAAGCAAAAAATAGATTTGATTTTTTTTCATACCCGACTCCTGAAACTTTTACAAAAAACCATAAAATATCATTATTATCAATAACTTGGGAAATTTCTGTCGATTTTCAGGCAAAACAGGCCTTTCCGTAGGTAAAATGTCCCCAACACCATTAACCTGTATCGGCCTGCCCACACAGAACATAAGGCAAACTTTTAAGATAGACGCGGATTATCAGCTACATATTCCCGTTAAAACTGTCTGCCGGGTAACTTTCCTGTCTCTGTGCGACTGAAGTCGCACCTACAATGTTGCGGGGATTATAACCTCAGAGACTAGGGTCTGTTGATCTTTCATCTATTGTCTGATTTTGGCTAATTTTAGCCCTGCCTGCGTTATTTTTTACTATCAATGGAGTGCATTGATACGTAAAAAATGCCTTGTCAGGATTAAAATTTCCTCAAAATCAGCCTAACATCTGAAAGATCAACAGGCCCTGGACTGTAACGGAACCGTCACGAAAATTTCATTTATGTTTCATGTAATCACTTCACTATGCGGCCAATATCAACAGCAGCCGGGTCAGTCGATTGCATATCTGTATTATTACCGAAACGTATTCCCCTGAAGTTAACGGGGTAGCTATGACTCTCTCTCGCCTGGTAACAGGACTGCTTGGGAAAAGGCACCGTGTAAGTCTTATCCGTCCCCGACAGGACAAGTATGATCGTCCCGGCTGCTGCAACAGCCCGGAAGTCAAACTGGTGAAAAGCCTGGGCATACCCGGTTACCCGGGTATGCACATGGGCATCATATCAAAGCATCGGCTAATCCGTGACTGGAAAGATGATCGGCCTGACGTTATCTATATCGCCACCGAAGGCCCACTCGGAAACCGGGCCCTGGCGGCCGCGGAGAAACTGGCGATACCGGTTGTAAGCGGCTTTCATACCAATTTTCATACCTATACCACACACTACCGGATTGGCCTGCTCAAATCGCTAATCACCCGCTATCTGAGAAAATTCCACAACCGCACAGCACTGACGCTTGTACCGAATCAACATCTGGCAGAAGAGCTACAGAGCATTGGCATCCAGCCGGTGCGTATATTCAGCCGCGGGGTGGATTGCAGTCTCTTCAATCCCCAAAGGCGCTGTGAAAAAATAAGGCACGACTGGGGCGTAGATGATTCCCAAACCATCCTGCTCTATGTCGGCCGCCTGGCGCATGAAAAAAACATCAGCCTGGCAATCCAGACCTACAGGGAAATGTTGAATCGGGACAGCAATCTGAAATTCGTCATGATTGGTGACGGCCCGCTGTATGGAGAGTTGCGCCAGAAAAATCCAGACATCATATTTTGCGGCATTCATCGTGGTAAAACACTGGCCCGTTACTATGCCTCGGCGGATATTTTCATTTTTCCCAGCGAAACTGAAACCTTTGGCAATGTCACGCTTGAAGCCATGGCCAGTGGGCTTGTTGTCCTCGCCTATGATTATGCAGCGGCAAACATGCATATCCAGAATGGCGTCAACGGTTATGTCTCGCCACTGGGTGACAGGCACACTTATATCCGTACAGGCATTAACCTTCTTGGTCCAAAAACACAACATCAGTCTGTCCGCCGCCGTGCGCGGCAATCTGCGGAAAATATAGACTGGCCACAACATGTCAACAGCTTCGAGTCAATTTTAGCCGCAGCCATCTAATCTTTCCCGGCCCCTTTCATAGATGAGCATATCTACGCTGTCATAAAATTTTCACTGGATTTAAACGGTACTGTCACATGAGCTGTCGATACTTTAATCAGGAGGTGGCCCATGAACAGTATTCGCAACAGTCTGCTACTGCAACGCGCCATAGAATTTGAATCCAGTATCTGCCGGCAAATCAACAGGGTCTGCCGCAGAAAATGGCTGAAAATATTTTTCAGCGCAATCAGCCGCCTTGGCGATGGCGTTCTCTGGTATACCCTGACCCTGGTTCTTCCGCTGGTCTATGGCTATGACGCCATTGCAGTTTCATTGCGCATGGCAATAGCCGGAATATCTGGCCTGCTCATTTACAAGCTCATTAAACGACACACAGAACGTCCACGCCCCTATTCTGTGCTAAAAGATATCAAGCTCGGTACGGCGCCACTTGATAAATACAGTTTTCCTTCCGGCCACACACTGCATGCATTTTCCTTTAGTCTGATCTGCATTCAGTATTATCCCCAATCAGCCTGGCTGCTGATACCTGCCAGCCTTCTGATCGCGCTGTCTCGCATTGCCCTGGGATTGCATTACCCAACCGATGTTCTGGCGGGTGCGGCCATCGGTTATCTGCTCTCGCTTGCAGCAACCATGATTATTTTATGAGGTAATATTTTTGCACATTCTTATGCTAAGCGATGTTTACTTTCCAAGAGTAAATGGCGTATCCACTTCAATAAAAACATTTATTACCGAACACCAGAAACTGGGAAACAGGGTAACGTTGGTTTGCCCGGACTACACGGGTAAAACGCAGATCGAATATGATACTGAAAATTCGATCATTCGTATTCCTTCTCGGCGTATTCTCTTTGATCCGGAAGACCGTCTGATAAAATCAGGCTACCTGAATAAGCTCATAGAGTTACTACGGCCGCTCGGAATTGGCATTATTCATGTACAGACTCCATTCATGGCTCATCACTTTGGCCTGAAACTGTCCAGCATACTGAAAGTGCCCTGCGTTGAAACCTACCACACTTTTTTCGAGGAATATTTTCACCACTATATTCCCCTGGTTCCCAAACGCATTCTGTGCAGCCTGTCACAACGGTTTTCCGTCAACCAGTGCAATCAGCTCGATGCTGTAATTGTCCCGTCAACAGCGATGAAAGACGTGCTCGAGCGCTATGGTGTGAATGCGGAGATCAGTATTATCCCGACCGGCCTGCGACTGGATGAATTTGAAGGGGGCGACGGCACGCGCTTTCGCAATACCCATGGCATTAACGCTAATCGCCCCCTGCTGGTCTTTATAGGCCGAGTTGCACTGGAAAAAAATATTCATTTTCTGCTCGACATGCTGGTCATGGTAAAACAGCAGATCCCGGATGTCCTGCTGGTTATAGCCGGGGAAGGACCGGCGCGAAAAAAACTGCAGAAATATGCGAACAAATCCGGGCTAACAGACAATGTGATGTTCATAGGTTACATGTCGCGCGAACAGGAACTGCTGGATTGTTACCGAGCCGGTCAGGCCTTTGTCTTTTCCTCACGCACGGAAACCCAGGGGCTGGTATTGCTTGAAGCGCTGGCCTGCGGTCTGCCGGTGGTATCCACCGCAGTAATGGGCACCATTGACGTACTCGACGGTCAGAATGGCGGTTGTCTGATCGCGGATGAGGATGTTAACGACTTCAGTGGTAAGGTGATCAAGCTGCTCTATGATGTCCGATTGCAGAATATTCTCCGCCAGCAGGCCAGCCGCTATGTCGAGCTCTGGAGCGCGCCCATCTTTGCCCGCAGGAGCAACCAGCTCTATCAGCAACTCATACAGGAAGAAAAAATCGACGACGATCTTCCCTCACTCTTGCCTGAGCCTGTTGTCGGCCAGGAATACTGAAACAATTCTGCTGGGCAAGCGAGGAAAGTACGGGGGACTAACAACCTGAAGAATATCATAAACCAACGCGGACGGGGTATTAGTCGAAGGAACAATCTGAACCGCCAAGGCGCAAAGGACGCCAAGTTTAGCCAAACAATTCTTGGCGTCCTTTGCGCCTTGGCGGTTCAATATTAATGGGGAATTTAACCTATAGAGATTTAACCACAAAAAAAAAGGCCCGCCCTGCGAACAGGGAAGGCCTTTTTTAAGTAGCGCGTGCGATCTTACTTGCTGGCGATGTCTTCCAGCTTTTTGGCCCGAATAACCTGGCCATTGAGACCGGATTCCTGCACACCCTTGCCATAGGCCACGCTCATCAGCTGGCTGTAATAGACAACCGGCATGTCGAACTTGGTCTTGTATTTGGCGTTAATCTGATCCTGATAGACTTCCACGTTCATCTGGCAGACCGGACAGGGTGTGACGATCATTTCCGCACCGCCGTCATAGGCTGACTCGATGATGTCCTTGATCAGCGCCTGGCTCTTTTCCGGCTCGGAGAAAGCCAGCGCACCACCGCAACAGGACACTTTCTTGTCGTAGTTTTCTATCGGCTCTGCGCCCATAGTTTCTACCAGCTTGTCCAGATATTTCGGGTTTTCAAATGATTCACCCACAATGCCAAACGGACGGTTGGTCTGACAACCGACATAGCCGGCAATCTTGATGCCTTCCAGCGGTTTTTTCACATGCTGGGCGAGGCCGTCATAACCAAAGTCTTCAATCAGCACTTCGACCATGTGCCGGACATCCTGCTTCGCTTCCACCTTGAGACCGGCGGCTGCCAGTGCCTCATTGGTTTCCTTCATCAGGCTATCGCTGTGCAGCAGGCGTTCCCTGGTTTCACGTGTGGCCAGCCAGCAGGCGGCACAGGTTGCCACGACGTCCTGCTCAGGATTAGCCTGTTCGGACAGCGCCAGATTACGCGCGGACAGCGCCATACGCGGTAATTCACCACCACCGGCATAACCGATAGAAGCGGAACAGCAGTTCCAGTCCGGAATATCGTTCAGTTTAATATCCAGCACGTCGCACATGGTATCCACGGATACCTGATAGTTAGAACCCGAAGCGCCTTTCTGTGAAGAACAGCCGGGGTAAAAGGAATATTCTTTTGTCGCCATATCGTTTACTCCTAGGCTTTAAATTCTTCGGCTTTTGCCAGTTCGATTTCACGCGCCTTTTTCAGAATAGCGTGTAATCCACTGGTATCCTTGACACCATGCCCACCGAGGATTTCCATCGGGTTCATGCGCCTGGTCTTGATCATGTTCAGGCCGAGTTTCTGGTTGGCCATGGCTACCTTGATGCCCTCGATGAAGCCGTTCATGAAGTACAGCGCCAGTCCCAGCTTGAGTTCGTTAACCCGGCCTTTTTTGGTCAGGTTATCCCAGAACTTGTTCGCGAATTTGCGCGTCGGCTGATTCTTCGGCGCCAGTCCCAGACGATCGGCATAATGCGCCAGGCCATGCATGATGTGGGTGATGGGCAGTTCACGCGGGCAGCGGGCGATACAGTTATAGCATGAGGTACACATCCACATGGAGGTGGAACTCAGCACTTCTTCACGCTTACCGGCGCGGATCATCATGAAAATTTCCTGTGGCGGATGCTCCCAGTAGGGACCCAGCGGACAGGAACCCGCGCATACACCACACTGCATGCACATGTTGACCCATTCACCTTCTTCCACGTTGGCCCGAACTTCGTTCAGGAAATCGTTACGGTATTTTTCTACCATGTTTTGATTCAGGTTGCTCATATGCCTGCTCCTAGAACTTGAATGGGCTCAAGCCGATTTTCTCAATCGTTTCCGCCATCTCATTGATGATTTCCGGTGCCCGTTCGATATCGGTAATCGCGACTTCATGGGTGGTCACACGTTCAGGCTCCAGACTCAGCGACTGCAGGGTGTCATCCACCTTGCTCATGCGCACGCTGGCCATTTCAGAACCCTTGACGAAGTGACACTGATAATTCTCGCCCTTCTTACAGCCCATCAACACCGCGCCGTCATAACCGCTGTTAAGCGCATCCGTAATCCAGATGAGGTTGACCGAACCCAGACAGCGAACCGGCACCACACGCACGAAGGCGCTGTATTCCACCCGGTTCATAGCCGCCATATCCAGTGCGGGATAGGCATCGTTCTCACAGGCCAGTGCCAGAATACGTGGTTTTTCCTCGAACTCGTCAGGAATATCGATATTCTTGATTTGCTGGCCAACAGAATCCACCGAGTAGTTCTCGAAGGAAATCACACGCACCGGACAGGCGCCCATGCAGGTACCGCAACGGCGGCAGCGCGCTTCGTTGAACTTCGGGAAACGCTGTTCGTCTTCGTCGATCGCGCCGAAAGGACATTCCACAGTACAACGTTTGCACTGGGTGCAACCTTCACGACGGAACTGCGGATAACTCAGGTCACCCGCGCGTGGATGCGCGGCGCGGCCCTTGCCGGCATTTTCCACCGCCTGAATGGCTTTCATCGCAGCACCGACGGCATCTTCCATCGCCTGCTGCATATCCATCGGACGACGAACAGGCCCGGCGGTATAAATGCCGGTACGACGTGTTTCATAAGGGAAACAGATGAAGTGAGAGTCGTTGAAGCCCATGGTCAGCTGAGGAATATCCTTACCCTGACGATAATCCAGGTTCAGCACCGACTCAGGGCTGGTCTTCCATTCGCCCGGCTCGTCCTGACCGACTTCATCGATATTCAGGCCTGAATTTGCTATCTGACCGGTAGCCAGCACCACCAGGTCGACTTTTTCACTGGTGTCTTCATTTAGAATTAAATCCTTGAACTTGACTTCCAGCTCACTGCCGCCGGTGGCCACTTCCGTGACACAGCCCTTGGTAAAGGTGACGCCCTTGCGCTGACCGCTGCGATAGAAGTCTTCGCCACCGGCACCCGGCATACGCAGGTCGGTATAAATTACATTGGTGTCAACGGCCGGGTTCTGATCCTTGAAGTACATGGCCTGTTTGACCGAGGTCGAACAGCAATGACCGGAGCAATAGTTCAGATGGCCTTCCTTGTCACTGCGCTGACCGGCACACTGAATAAAGGCAACACTTTTGACCTCTTTACCGTCTTTGGTCTTGATTGGACCGCCATCGGCTTCCAGCGCCATCGCATCCAGTTCGGCCTGGGTCACAACGTTGCCAGACTTGCCGTAACCTAGTTCGGGCAACTGGTTGGCGTCATATTCGCTATAGCCGGAAGCCTGAACGATCGCGCCGAAGTTATCGGTGGTGGTTGAACCACTTTCGGTAGTAATATCCGCCGAAAAACGACCGGGCGCACCCGAGGTTTTGGTCAAAGTTGAATTCAGATGAACCGTGATCTTATCGCTGTCTTCGATAAACTTGATCATCTCGGCCACACCGGTATCTTCCGGATCAGCATAGGGTGAGTACTGTGGAATGCGTTTCCAGGCTCTCGCTGCCGCACCACCGAGGGCGCCGGTTTTCTCGACGATGGTCGCCGGATAACCCGCTTTGGCTGCTTCGATAGCGGCAGTCATGCCGGTAACGCCGCCGCCCACTACCAGAATATGGCGGTTGTAGGAGGTTTCTTCATTGGGAGTCGGCGGCTTGCAGAACTTGGCCTCGATCACGGCCATACGCACATAGTCGTCGGCCATGTCCTGTGTGGTTTCACGCGCATCATCGGTGTCAGGACGCACCCAGATCACGCCTTCGCGGATATTACCGCGGGTAACCGCGACATCTTTAAAGTTGAAGGCATCGACTTTGGCGCGGCGTGAACAGGCGATTACCGCCACCCGGTTAACGCCTTCGTTGTCGATATCATCCTGGATCATTTTGAGACCTTCGGCATTACACAGGAATTCATGCTCTTTTGCGATCGCCGCTTTGGCATCGCGCGTTGCGGTCTGCGCCATCTGTGCGGTATCAAGCCTGTCTCCAATACCGCAACCTTTACAGATATAGGCGCCTATTTTGATTTCATCAGCCACTGCTTAACCCTCCGTACCGGCGACGCGATTGACCACCTGAATAGCGCGCAGGGCG